>DOFA01000092.1:823-5502 GCA_003532195.1 Clostridiales bacterium | reverse complement strand
TGGAATACGGTTTCCCAGGCGCCGGCGGAAGCTTTCACCAAGGATCTGACCTTCCCGGATAATAGCCTATACGCAGCCCGGGCTTCCTTCCGGATTCAAGACATTCCGGCACGGCTGATGCTGGTCACCGAGCAGCTCTATGGTCAGCGGATTTTCTGCAATGGCTGCGAACTAGGCGGCAGCCGGCAGTACTTGGATAAAGAGGAACCTTATGCTGCGTATGACATTACCGCGCTGGTCCGGATCGGCGAAAACACCGTTGTGGCGACCGGCCGCTCCGATACCATCGTTCGCAGCTATGCCGCGCCTTTTGTCCGCCTGGAAGGCGATTTCCTGCTGAGCGACGCCAATGAGCTGACAGCGCCCCACGCCGTAACCTGTGTCGGCGACTGGACGCAAATGGGCTATCCGCAATACGGCGGCACCGGCAGCTACGAAATCGAGATCGACTGCCGCGAAAGCGCGCCGTCGGCGATTCGTTTTGCGACCGGCGATACGGTAGCCTTGCTGGTCGACGGGCAGCCGGTCGGCACAAAGATCGGCGAACCGTATATTTTCCCGCTGGAAGGCCTGGCTGGCGGCGTCCACACGCTCCGCGCCGATGTGACCGGCACCCTGCATAACCTTTATTTTGGCACCGCCGCCCCGCGCGGCAAGGACCAGCTGAATGGCGGCACGCTGCCCAGCGGCATCACCAGAGTGGAATTGCTGTATTGATACTGCTCACTAGAAATAAGCCCTTCCGCGGATCTGGTATAATAGATTTACGAATATTTCCAGGTATACGCGGGAGGGCAGCCCTATGATCATCAAGGTCGATATCTGGCAGCAGAATCTGGAACTGGAAACCGATCCGCAGCTGTTTTCGCCGCGTCAGGCCGATGCCGGCACCCTGGCTATGCTGGCGCAGGTTCAGCTGCGTGAAACGGATCGGGTTCTCGACCTGGGCTGCGGCTATGGCCTGGTTGGTCTGGCGGCGGCGAGAGTCCTCGGACCGGATCGGGTTGTTCTAGTCGATATTGATCCCCTGGCAGTCCGGCTGGCCCGGCAAAACGCGCAGCGCAACCGCTGCCCGCCGGTCCGGATTGTAACCGGCGACGGCCCGGCAGCCACCGGACCGGAACAGTTCAACCTGATTCTCTGCAATCCACCTTATCATACGGATTTTACCGTCGCCCGCCGGTTTATCGAACAAAGCTTCTCAATGCTAGATGAAGGCGGCCGGCTGTTTATGGTGGTTAAACGACTGACCTGGTATCAGAAAAAGATGGCCGGCGTGTTCGGCGGCGTCCAGGTGAAACCGGTCTCCGGTTATTATGTTCTGATGTCAGAAAAACGGCAGCCGGCGCTTGGCGGGAAAGATATCCGGACCGTTGGCTCAGCGGCTGGGGACCCGGCGGTCACGACAACCCGCAAGCACAGGAAGCGGCTGCTCAAAGCCGCGGAACGCCGGACCCTGCAGCCCCGCCGGCACCGTGGGCCGCGAGATGCCAACAATAACGACAAATGAAAAGGGAACGGCTGAAGCAGCCGTTCCCGGGATCCCTAAATTCTGCCGATATTGAACCGGCGTCGGCAATCGGACGGATCGTTATTTTTTCGGAGCCGCAAAATACTGATTCAGTTCGCTGATCAGCTGGTCGCAGTCAATTCCGTGTACGACACAAGCCTCTTCAATGGTTTCACCGGAAGCCATCACACAGCCTAGGCAATGCAGCCCGTTTTTGAAAAAGATCGGCACTGTGCCGCGGTCGTTGTTCAGCACTTCCGAAATAATCATATCTTTGGTAACAGTCATTTTATATTCCTCCATATAAGATACATCGGCGCTTCTGGCGCTCATCCTGATTGTACATGATTCGGCCCGATCCTGCAACGCAATAGCGGTACCGTCGGTTACGCCGGCAGATAACCGGTTCAAAAACGGTTCATAACCGGCAGCGGGCCGGTCTCAGGATTTCCCCGGCTTGGCCGGTTTTTCCAGTTCGGCGGGGTTTTCCAGCAGATGCTGGAAACGCTTGATCGATTTGGAAAAATAGTAGCCGTCGCTGATCCGTTCGTCCAGAGTCAGGGCGACATTAACATATTCCCGGATGCCGATCGTACCATCCGGCATTACGGCCGGTGCTTTGGCCGCTACGCCGATCGTCATGAATACCGATGTGGTGCCCCACTCGTACAAGTGGTGGAAAGGCGCGTCAACCTGCAGGCTGCCCAGGTTGGAGATGAAAATGCTGGTGTGCATCGGGTCCACATCGACGACCCAGCCCGGCAGCCAGCCGTGGTAATCGAGAAAACCCAGGAATTTGACAAAGCCGCGCAGGATGATCCGGGGAAGGTTCATCAGGTAGTTGAACCAGTTGACCGCGCCATGGCGCTTCTTGTTGTTTTGCCGGGAAGCCTCGCGGATCTTCTGGGTTTCTTCCCGGATGCGGGCGGATATGGTTTCCAGCGTGTCATTGGGATAAAATTTCATGATGGCGATTTCTTCGTTGGCGTCGTCCCGGAATTCGCTTTTGATGACAAAAGCGCAGGATATGCGGTTCCGCTGGTACACCCGGCGCCCGATGACAAAACGGTTGACCTGGGGTCTTTCGACGACCGTCTGGATCATCGCGGCCAGGATCGCATGGAAAAGCGTGGACTTTGCCCCGTGGCCGCTGGCTGCCGCCGCCCGGTTCTTCTCGTTCAGATAGGCTCTCAGGTTCGTGATATCAATCGGCTGCTTGAAATAAACCGCCGATTCGTTGCGGCCTTTCATAATATAGGGGAAGAAGCGCATGAAGGGATCGACTTTTTTCAGGTAAGTTCCATCAGGCCGGCTGAACAAAGGTTTCCGTGCCATAAATCAGCATCCCTCCGAACGGGCGACCAGATTGGCCAGTCGGCCTTTGACTGCGATGATCTTGACCAGGGACCGCCCGGCCAGAGCCGTTTCGGTCCGGCTGTCCGCCCGAACCAGGGCCTCGATCTCCGCCTGATCGGCATCGGCCGGTACATCCAGGCGGTATTTGATGGCGCCGTTGACCTGAACCGCGATCTCGACTGTCTCCCGGACCAGGGCTGCGGGATCGAAAGCTGGCCAGGAATCGAGGAATACCGAACGGTCATGCCCCAGCAGCGACCAGGCCTCTTCGCAGAAATGCGGCGCGAACGGGGCCATGATCCGGACCAGATCTTTGGTGACCGAGCGCAGCAAGCCCGGCTGAACCGGCCGGGCTTGGGTCTGGTACTTGTTCAGGGCGTTTAAAAGCTCCATCATCCGGGATATCGAGGTATTGAACTGGAACCGTTCGGCGTCGGCCGTGACGGATTTGATCGCATAATGGCGGGCATAATGCAGCTCGCGGGCCAGGGGATCAGCCAGCGTGAAACCGGCTGATTTCGGGGTCAAAGCAGCTTCGCCGGCCAAACGCTCAACGCGGGAGATAAATTTGACAATCGCCTTGACGCCGTCGTCGCTCCAGGGCCCGCCTTCCGTGTAGGCAAAACCAAAACCAAGGTACATCCGGAAGACGTCGGAGCCATGCTTGAGGATGTAGTCGTCCGGCGAGATCGTATTGCCGCGGGACTTGGACATTTTCTGGCCGTCGGCGCCCAGGATTGTCCCCTGGTGGACCAGGGAGCGGAAAGGTTCGGCAAAATCCAGGTAACCCATGTCGCGCAGCGCCTTCGTGATAAAGCGGGCGTATAAGAGATGCATCGCGGCGTGCTCGGCGCCGCCGATGTATTTGTCGACCGGGCACATCCGGTTGACTTTTTCCCGGCTGAAAGCTTCCCGGTCATTTTTGTTGTCGATATAGCGGAACTGATACCAGGAAGAGCAGACAAAAGTGTCCAGTGTGTCCGGGTCGCGCTGAGCCGGCCGGCCGCAGACGGGACAGGTTGTTTCGATGAAGCTGCGGCTTTTTTTCAGCGGCGACTCGCCGTCGGGTGTAAAGGCGACATCGTAAGGCAATTCAACCGGCAACTGGTCTTCGGGCACCGGGACAATGCCGCAGTGTTCGCAATGGATGATTGGTATCGGCGTGCCCCAGTAGCGCTGCCGGGAAACCAGCCAGTCGCGCAGCCGGTAATTGATTTTCAGGCTGCCCTGCCCGGCAGACGACAGTTTGGCCAGTATCGCGCCGATCGCGGCGTCGAAGGTCAGGCCGTCAAATTCGCCGCTGTTGACCAGGATGCCTTTTTCGATATAAGGCAGCTCGTCCGGCGAACCGTCGGCGGATCGGATGACCCGCGGGATCGGCAGATCAAATTTACGGGCAAATTCAAAGTCGCGCTCATCGTGGCCGGGCACAGCCATGACTACGCCGGTGCCGTAAGCGGCGATGACATAATCGGCGGTCCAGACCGGCACACGATCTCCCGTGATCGGATGCACGGCGTACGAGCCTGTAAAGACGCCGGTTTTTTCCCGGACGGTTGACATCCGCTCAATATCGCTGGCTTTGCGGGCTTGATCCCGGTACTGGGCGACGGCCTCTTTTTGCGCTTCTGTCGTCAGCAAATCACACAGTTCGCTTTCCGGCGCCACTACGACATAGGTCACGCCCATCAGGGTGTCAGCCCGGGTGGTGAAGACCCGCAGTTCAACCGGCGTTCCGTCCGGATTGATCAGCGGCGCCCCGCCCTTTTCCGCGCCGAAGACAATCTCGGCGCCTTCGGAGCGGCCGATCCAG
>DOFA01000092.1:490-816 GCA_003532195.1 Clostridiales bacterium | reverse complement strand
GAAGAACCACTGGGTCAGGTTTTTCCGGGTCACTTCGGTCTGGCAGCGTTCGCAGCAGCCGTCGACGACCTGCTCGTTGGCCAGGACGGTGTTGCAGCGCGGACACCAGTTGACCGGCGCATTTTTACGGTAGGCCAGGCCGTGCTTGTACAATTGCAGAAACAGCCATTGATTCCAGCGATAATATTCCGGCATGCAGGTGGCGATCTCGGAATCCCAGTCAAACATGCCGCCCATTTCCCGCAGTTGCTTTTCCATGGTTTTGATATTGTTCAGGGTGCTGTCCTTCGGATGAATGCCGGTCTTGATGGCATAGTTTTCCGCCG
>DOFA01000092.1:0-475 GCA_003532195.1 Clostridiales bacterium | reverse complement strand
CATTTCCAGAACATAAAGCTTGCGGGCGACCTGATCCGGATTGAAGCGGTTCAATCCTGTCTCTGCCCAGATCCTCTGCCATTTGCGGTCAATTTCAATGGAGTAGGCCATATTCTTGATTACCTCGCTTCGAATAATATTCTGATTTTAACAAAAATTCCGGGATAATCCTACTAATTTGGCCAGATTAAAATCCGAATCAGGAGCAAAACCAGTACATGCAGCGGGTAAAACACGTAAAACGCATACTTGGCCGCAGTTTTCGGCCGCTTTTCCTGATTGAGGAGATAGCACAGGGGCACTGCCAGAACCGACAGGCTTTGCAGGCTGGCCCAGTCGGCCGGCTCATGGCCGATCAGCACCCTCAAGGCCAGAAAGAGCAGATTGAGCAGGATGAAACCCTGGATATCGCGCTTCGGCTGGTCTTTTTCCTGGTAATGGTCATGGACGGCATAAAAAAGCCAGACCGTGCATA
>DOFA01000242.1 GCA_003532195.1 Clostridiales bacterium | reverse complement strand
GAGATCATGATCACGGTCATCGCCAGCGGCTTCGACCGGGATAACCTGCCGCCCGCCACACTGAACAGCTCCGCTCAGACAGCCCGGCCGGCTGCCCATCCGGCTGGCGGCGTGGCGTCGTCCGTATCCGCAACCTCGGCGCCGATCGATCTGCCGGTTCAAGCCGACCGTGAAGTCAGTGAAGTTCCTTCCTTCCTCACCGCATCGTTCGAACTGCCGGCCGCCGAACCCGCCAAACCGCAGCCGCAATCCAGCGCGGCCGGCTTTCATACGGTCGGGTCGCCCGCCGACACTGCCAAATCCGTGCCGGATGCCGGGTTGGCCTTTCAGCCGGCCGGCCATTCCTCCGGGCCGGTCCCCGAAATGAAGGTGCATGGATCAGCTCCGGCCGCTTCAGCGCCAACAGCCGCGCCGGCGGCCGCTATCCCTTCGGCGCCCCGCCCGTCGGCATCTCAGCCGGTGGCCGCCAGCCGCGACCTGGCCCATGAATCGCCGCGCCGCGAGCCGGAAGGCGGCGGCAAGCACGAGAAGCGCGGTAAAATCCTCCCCTGGTTCCTGCAGGATAATGAAAGCCGATATCAGGATTGAATCCTGCCCGGCCGGAAACCGGGATTGCCGGAAGGCAGGTGAATTCTGACATGCGGTGCCCCTTTTGCAATCATGATGAAGATCGTGTCATCGACTCGCGGCCGTCCGATGAAGGCTCGGCAATCCGCCGCCGGCGCGAATGCATCGCCTGCGGCGCCCGCTTCACCACCTATGAAAAAGTAGAAAACATACCGATGCTGGTGATTAAGAAAGACGGTACCCGCGAGCCCTTAAGATTTGAGAAACAAGAAAGTCGAANNAGAAAGACGGTACCCGCGAGCCCTTCAACCGGGAAAAGCTCATGTCCGGCATTTTGAAGAGCTGTGAGAAACGTCCGGTATCCACCCAGCAGATCGACGGCTTGGTCAACTCCATTGAAGCCCAGGCCCAGAACTCGTTGAAACGGGAGATTTCCTCGCGCGAGGTCGGAGAAATGGTCATGGAAGGATTGAAGCAGATCGACGAGGTGGCCTATGTGCGTTTTGCCTCGGTTTACCGCCAGTTCAAAGATGTCAACTCCTTTCTCGAGGAATTGAATGAAATGCTGCAAAAACAAGCGCCGTCTGCCGGAAAGGTTGATGATCCGTGAAAAAAGCATTGATTGTCGATGATGACCCCAATATCAGCGAATTGCTGCGCCTTTATTTCGACAAAGACGGCTTCGCCGTCGTCAGCTGCCTGGACGGCGACAAAGCTTATGATACATTTCTGCAGTCGGCGCCGGATGTGATCATTCTCGACCTGATGCTGCCGGGCAAGGACGGTTATGACATCATGCGGGAGATCCGCAAGGTTTCCGATGTCCCGATCCTGATGCTGACTGCCCGCGGCGACACGCTGGACAAGGTTGTCGGCCTGGAGCTTGGAGCCGATGACTACATCCAGAAGCCTTTTGAGCCCAAAGAGCTGCTCGCCCGGGTCAAAGCGGTTCTCAGGCGTTATGAGACCGGCCAGGTGCCGCGCCATGTCAACAGCGAAGGCGAAGCGACCGGCGAATGTGTCGAGTATCCGAATCTGCGGGTTGACAAATCCCGCTATACGGTCCGGGTCAATGACCAGGAGATCGAGATGCCGCCCAAGGAGCTGGAGCTGCTGTTTTTCCTTGCCTCGCACCCCAATCGGGTTTTTACGCGGGAGCAGCTGCTGGAGAACGTTTGGGGCTATGATTTTTATGGCGAATCGCGCACGGTCGACGTCCATGTCAAGCGCATCCGCGAGAAGCTGGACAATGCCGGCAATCATCCGGCCTGGCTGATCAAGACGGTCTGGAGTGTCGGCTATAAGTTTGAACTGCCCTGACGGAAGCGGCTATGATGAAACCGCATCTGATCCGTTCCGTTTATGCCCGCACGATTCTGCAACTGACCGTGGTTATCTTGCTCGTTTTCACCACCCTCGGCCTGGTCTATTATGGCATCACTTCGATGAACAACACCAGCCAGCGCACCGCCCAGCTCCTGAACAGCACCGAGGTGATCGCCGACCTTGTCGCCGGCAACCTGGACCGGGCCGGGGAACTCAGCGATCCGGAAGTGGAAAGCTATGTCAGCTTTGCTGCCCGCTCAACCGGCGCGGTCGTCTGGGTGGTCAATTATAACGGCGAACTCATCGATTTTACCGGCCTCCCCGGTAAAACAGCCGGTACTCTGACAAAAACCAGCCGGGGTTATTACCAGTTGCCGATCCGCTACCAGGCCACCCTGGGCGGGGGTACCTCTGGCATCAGCGTGGGCGGCAGTTTCCAAAGCTTGTTCAGTACAACTGGAATCGACTGGCTTTCCGCTGCCTGGCCGATCCCTTCCTCCACTGGCGGTTACAAAGGGGAAGTCCAGCTGCACTATCCTCAATATCCCGGCAGCCTGACCAGTTTTTTGATGACCAACGGCCTGATCGCGTCGTTTCTGGTTGCATTCGGCATCGCCCTGCTGTTTGTCGGTATTTTGTCGCGCAATATAACCCGGCCGATCAGGCTGCTTTCCAACGCCGCCGAACGGGTGTCACGCGGCGACCTTTCGGTTCGCGTAGTTCTTCCCGGCATCAATGACCCGGTCAGCCTGTCCCGCCCGGAAGCCCTGGTCACCGATGACCTGACGGTGCTGGTCACCACCATGAACACGATG
Source organism: Clostridiales bacterium (assembly GCA_003532195.1). Taxonomy (GTDB): domain Bacteria; phylum Bacillota; class Clostridia; order Saccharofermentanales; family UBA5734; genus UBA8949. The sequence continues at coordinate 6,991 of DOFA01000242.1, read as the reverse complement.
ATCGAAAAACTGGAAAATCAGGAGCGCGACCGCAAGGATTTCATTTCCAGCGTATCGCATGATCTGCGCACGCCGATCACCTCGATCCGCGGTTTTGTCGAAGGCATGCTCGACGGAACCGTGCCGCCGGACCGCTATACCCATTATCTGGATATTGTTCGCCAGGAAGCCCAGCGCCTGCAGGCTCTGGTCAATACCATGTTCGAAGCCAACCTGCTCGAAGGCGAGCAGAAAATCAACCAGGGTATTTTTGACATCAATCAGGTGATCAAGCAGGATGTGATCGGCTTGGAATCGATGCTCGCAGCGAAAAAACTGGGCGTGCAGACTGATTTTCTTCAGGACGACCTGGGCCGCCTGCTGGTCATCGGCGACCGGGAGGCGATCAACCGCGTGGTTTACAATATTCTGTCCAATGCCATCCGATTCACGCCGGAAGAAGGGATTATTGCCCTGACCACCCGTAAATCCGCAAAATCCAAAGAAGTCGAAGTCATTATCGAGGACAGTGGTCCAGGAATTCCGGAGAACGAATATCCTTATATCTTCGATCGTTTTTACAAGGTCGACAAATCCCGGACGGCTAAAGGTTCCGGGCTGGGGCTTTATATATGCCGGACTATTCTCGCGGCCCACGGTCAGCGCATATCGGTTTCCCGCAGTGAATTGGGCGGCGCCCGCTTTATTTTTACACTAGCTTCACCTTAAAACAGAGAATGTTCATAAAGCATTCATGTTTTTTCGGTAGAATAATTAAGAAGTGTTTGTGTATTCTGAACGGGACATTGTTTTGAAACAGATAAACCCGGAGGTAACTGTGAGCAGCAAAATACAAAGGATTGCCGGTTTGGCGGTCATTTGCCTGGCATCGGCGACCACAGCCTCGATATTGACTATTATTCTTCTTGGTCGCGGCGTCCTCGGCTCAGCCTGGATCAGCTCGGGTTCAAGCACAACTTCATCCGGCGGTATGACTGCCGCGACGACATTGACCCCGACGCCAACCAGCAAACCGACTCCGACTGTCACGCCTTCTCCGACGCCAACCGTCCCGCCGGCCAGCCCGACGCCGGATCCGAGCCAGGGAACAGGGGTGCTGTATTGGTGGCAAACCCATGATCTGGTGGAGAAGCTCTTCGAAAACGTATCGCCGTCTGTCGTCGGAATCGATGTTGAAGTGGCCGCAAGCGGCACAGCATCCCGCAAAACCAACGAAGGATCCGGCATTATTTACAGCCGGTCCGGGATGATCGTCACCAATGCCGGCATCTTGTCGATTGCGATCGATAAGCAGGGAGAATTGTTGACTAACGCGTCAATTCGCGTCTATGTCCGGGGCGTCAGCCAGACATTCACAGCCAGTCTGGTTGCCCGTGATTCTTTGAGCGGACTTGCGGTCCTGCGCATCGATCCGGGCATTAATATCCTGCAGCCGGCCGTTTTTTCCGCCGATCCGGAATTGAAAGTCGGCCAGGTGATCCTGGCGCTCGGTTATCCGGATGAATTATACGAATCCGGCGGTTTGTCCAGCGGGATCATCACCGGTCTGGACCGGCCGGTCATGCTGGAAGATGGCACCAACCTGCGGATGATCCAAACGGACGCCCTCATCAGCAAGATATGTTCCGGCGGCCCCTTGCTCAATTTGGCCGGAGAAGTGATCGGACTCACGAACTGCGCGCTGAAAAGCGACGCGACGGACACCCTGAGTTATGCCTTGCCGGCCGATACTGTTCAGATGGTGGCCGCCAACCTGATCAAAAACGGCTACATTCCCGGACGATCCTGGCTGGGCATATCGATTCTGCTCGAAGATAGTTTCCTGGATTTGCAGAAGCTTTATAAATTGCCGGGCGGACTTTATGTCAGCAATGTCGTCAAAGACAGCCCGGCCTATACCGCTGACCTGCGCAAAGGTGATGTCATCACGGAGATTAACGGCGAAGTGGTCTCCCCATCAATGGATATGAGCTATTTTCTGCAAACCCAGCCGGTCGGGTCTCTGGTGACATTCCGGGTCTACCGGCGATCGGACGGCAAATACCACAGCTTGCAGGCTTATTTGCAGGAGTACCGGCCTTAGTGATGAACCGGCGGGAAATGGCGGCCCAGACAATCCGCCTGCTGCGCTGTCTGTACCCGGACGCAGACTGTACGCTGGATTTTCGGCAACCCTGGCAACTGATGGCTGCGGCGATTCTGGCCGCTCAATGCACCGATGCCCGGGTCAACCAGATCACGCCGGCGCTGTTTGCGCGTTATCCCGATCTGCCGGCGCTCGCCGGCGCCGAACCGGCCGAGCTGGAAAACCTGATCCGCAGCTGCGGCCTGTTCCGGACCAAGGCCCGCTCAATTCTCGGCGCCAGCCGCGAACTGCTGGCCAGGCATCAGGGCGAAATGCCGCGCACCCTTGAAGAATTGATCGCGTTGCCCGGCGTCGGCCGAAAAATAGCCAACCTGATTCTGGGTGATAGTTTTGGCATCCCGGCCCTGGTTGTTGACACGCATTGCGCCAGGTTATCCAACCGGATCGGCTTGACCGACCAGAAAGATCCGGCGGCTATTGAAAAAGACCTGGCCGCGATCGTCCCGGAACCGGACCAGATCGCTTTTGGCCACCTGATGGTCAGCCATGGCCGCGCTGTCTGCATTGCCCGGCGGCCTAATTGCCTCGCCTGCCCGCTGGCCGGATTCTGCCGGTCGGCCGGCAATAAGGGCGCCGGCGGATGACCGCCCGGGCGCCGGATCGCCAGGCAGCCGGCCCGGAGCCGACGCCAGACCTGTTTCGCCAGCCGGTTACCCGTTTGCCCGGTGTCGCCGGAAAGCGGGCTGCATTGCTGCATCGCCTGGGAATTGAAACCTGGTTTGATCTGATCAGCTGGTTTCCGCGCAACTTTGAAGACTGGACCGCCCTGGCGCCGATCAGCGACTTGATTGACGGCGTCGAACAGACCTTTCTGGCACGGGTTGCCCGCAAGCCGTCCGTGCATCGTAAAGGGCGGCTATCGGTTCTGCGCACGGTGCTTCGCGACGAGCAAGGCGCGATCGCCGCCGTCTGGTTCAACCAGCCCTATCTGGCTGACCGGCTGGAGATGGACCGATGGTACCAGTTCCGGGGGCGGGTCAAGCGCTCCGGCGCCAGCTTCAGCGTCCAGAATCCGGCTTTTGAGAATTATGATCCGCAGGAAGCCGGCAAACAAGGCATCCGCCCGGTTTATCCCCTGACGCAGGGGCTAAGCCAGGGTGTGCTCCGGCAAATGATCCAGAACGTCCTGCCGCGCCTGGCCGGACATCTGCCGGAACCGCTGCCGGCATGGGTCCGCCGGGAACACAAACTCTGCGCGGTTGATTATGCGTACAGCCGGATTCATCAGCCCGCCAGTTGGGAAGAGGCTGCCATTTGCCGGCGGCGCCTGGCTTTTGAGGAGCTGTTTCTGCTGCAGTCGGGGCTTTTTCTGTTACGCCGGCAGCGCCGTGATAACGCCGGCGGCCGCCCCGCCCGGCTTGATTCGTCTGCCGAGTCCTGCCTGGAGCGGGTCGCCGCGGCACTGCCATTCCGGCTGACCGGCGCCCAGCAGCGGGTATGGGCTGAGATACGGCAAGATCTCGCGGGTGAGCGGCCGATGAATCGTCTGGTCCAGGGCGACGTCGGTTCCGGAAAGACCGTGGTGGCTGCCCTGGCCATGCTGCAATGCGCCCTTTGCGGCCTGCAGGCTGTCCTGATGGCGCCAACGGCGATCCTGGCCCGCCAGCATTATCAGACTTTAAGCCAATTGCTGGCAGGCAGCGGCGAAGCGGTTGCCCTGCTGACCGGCGCGACCCCTGCCGCACAGCGGCGGCAAATCTTGCAGGACCTGGCCGAAGGGCATGTTCGTTTGCTGGTCGGCACCCATGCTTTGATCGAGGAACGCGTCCGCTTTAATTGCCTGGCGCTGGCGATCACCGATGAACAACACCGCTTCGGTGTCCGGCAGCGCCTGCGTCTCGGACAGGGAACGGGTGATGACCCGATTACTCCGCATATCCTGGTCATGTCGGCGACGCCAATACCCAGAACCCTGGCCCTGATCCTTTATGGCGATCTCGACATTTCCGTGATCGATGAGCTGCCGGCCGGCCGCCTGCCGATTGAAACCTATACCGCGAATTCCGGAGACCGGGGAAGGGTGGAGCAGCTGATCCGCCGCTTTGCCCAGGAAGGGCGGCAAACCTATGTTGTCTGCCCGATGATTGAAGAAAATGCCGATTCGGATCTGGAATCCGCCATCAGCACATACAACCGGCTGGCACAGGAAAGCTTTCCGGACTTGCGGCTGGGCCTTCTGCACGGCAGCATGAAACCTGCGGCCAAGGATCAGGTGATGGACGCTTTCATGGCAGGCGATATCAGAATTCTCGTCAGCACAACGGTTATCGAGGTTGGCGTCGATAATCCGAACGCCTGCCTGATGGTGATCGAGAATGCCGAGCGGTTCGGCCTGGCCCAGATGCACCAGCTGCGCGGCCGGATCGGGCGCGGCAGCCAGCGGTCGATCTGCATCCTGCAGAGCGACACAGAGGACGAAACGGCCAGGGAACGGCTGAAAACCTTGTGCCATGCCGCGGATGGCTTTACTGTGGCGGAGAAGGATCTTGAGCTGCGCGGGCCTGGCGACTTTTTTGGCACCCGGCAGCATGGCCTGCCTGCTTTGCGTCTGGCTAACCTTTACAACGACCGCGATCTGCTGCATGAAGTCCAGGACTGCCTGGAAAAACTATTCGCAGCCGATCCGGCGCTGGAACGGGAAGAAAACCGGATGATCCGCCAGACGCTGGAAATCCGCTACAGCCAGATGTTTTCGCAAGTCGGCATCTAGATGCCAGGGATCAGGGAGGAAGGCCATGCCCCGAATTATTTCCGGTTCAGCCCGCGGCACCCGCTTAACCGCGCCGCGCGGCGAAGCGACCCGCCCGACCGGCGACCNNCGACCGGGTCAAAGAAGCGCTTTTTTCAATATTGACGCCTTTCCTGCCGGCGGACGGTTTTCTTGATTTGTACGCCGGCACCGGGCAGATCGGTCTGGAGGCTGCTTCCCGCGGCTCGAGTCCGGTCCTGCTGGTGGAAAAGTCGGCGCCGGCGCTGGCGGCAATTCGGACCAATCTGGCAAAAACCCGCCTGGAGGATAAGGTGACTGTTCTGGCTGGGGACATCGCGGCCTGCCTGCGGCAGCTGATTGCCCAGGAACGGCGATTCGCCCTGGTTTTCCTGGACCCGCCTTATCTGACCGCCCTCAACGACTTTACGTCCCTGGCGCCTGACCTGGGGCGCCTGATCAAACCGGGCGGCCTGGTGATTCTCGAACACGAATCCCGGCAAGAACCGCCGCCATTTGTAACTAATTTGCAACTTTGGCGAAGTTGTCAGTACGGAATAGCAATGTTATCATTTTATAAAGTGGATCAGACTGCCGGACTGGCGGCAAATTCCCAGGTTGACCGCCTGCAGTCCGCAGACTGATGCTCATGGACCGGCAGCCGGATGAGAGGCGGTGATTCAATGCGCATCCTGATATATCCGGGCACTTTTGACCCTTTCACCAACGGACACGTCGATATTGCCCGTCGTGCCGCACGTCTCTGCGACCTGCTGGTGGTGGCAATCCTGACCAACAGCAGCAAACAGCCCTATTTCAGTACCGCGGACCGGATCCGGATGGCCCGCCTGTCACTGGCTGGACTGGATAATATACAGATTGAAAGCTTTGACGGTTTGCTGGTTGACTTTTTCCGCCAGAAGAAGGCTTGCGCCGTTGTCCGCGGTATCCGCAGCGAGTCGGATTTCCGCTTTGAGGCCGAAATTGCGGCAGCCAACAAGCTGATGCTGCCGGAATATGAAACCTGCCTGCTGCCGTGCCGGATGGATCTGGCCTTTACCAGCGCGTCCATCGTCCGCGAAGTCGCTTCCTATGGCGGTGATATATCCGGGATGGTGCCATCGCCGGTCGTCGAGATGATCTTGCATAAAATGGGCAAAAAGCGTCTGGCTGCCTTGCAGCCGGATTAATACCGGAGGATAACAAATAAAGCATGTACGATCATAAAAATATCAAAGGGCACGAACAAGATACAGCCGAGTTGCTGGACCGCATGGAGAACAGCGTGGCAACCGCCCGCTCGCTGCCATTCACCGACAGCTGCCTGGTTGATAAGGAAGAAATGATCGTGCTGATCGGCTTGATCCGGGACAGTCTGCCATCGGAACTGAAACAAGCCAAATGGCTGCTCGAACAGAACCGCCAGCTGATCGCCGAGGCCCGCAAGGAAGCGGAAAGCATCATGCGGGAAGCCGAATCCCGGATGTCCAGTATGATCGACGAACATGAGATCACGGTTCAGGCCAGGCAGCAAGCCGCCCAGACGATCGAGGCGGCGAACAACTCAGCCCGCCAGATCCGGGCCGGCGCCATCGAATATGCCCGCAAGCGGCTTGCCGATCTCGAAGAACAGCTGACCGAGATGCTGGTCATGATCCAGAAGAACAAAAAGGATTTGAAGTAAGAGTATTACTCTCCAATGCTTTGTAGTCTTTGGTCAATTAACTCAAATACTTTTAAAGCATTACCAAGATCCTGCTTTTCATCCGTATAAAGCAGGTTTTTGTGTAAGGCACCAAGAGCATGGCGTTTCACCGACATTAGCTTGTCAACAAAGGTCCTTTCGATATTGAGAACATTAACTTCAACCGTAACCAATTCGAATTTCATCAGCTCTTCAGTAAAGCCGTTATTCTCGAGAAATTCTTGAATATAAGTTTTTATTGATTTCTTGGAGTACGGATCAGGACGAATGGTTGATCCGATTTCTACCTTTATTTTATTTTCTTCACGAAGATACCATACATACCGACTTTTATTACGTCTATTCCCTTCGCCCGGTATTATAGCGGTTTGAGCGCCAGAAGTCATGATTGCCATAATCTTTTTTATTTTTTTCTCACATTCAGTATCCAATA
>DOFA01000247.1 GCA_003532195.1 Clostridiales bacterium | reverse complement strand
GGTAGTCAGCCGGTTTCTCGAGGCAATCCCGCATCGACAGATTGATTCTGCCCTGGCCGTCGATCTCGACGACCTTGACGGTAACCGAATCGCCTTCCTTGACGACATCTTCAACTTTATCCACACGCCGCCAGGCCATCTTGGAAATATGGACCAAACCTTCTTTTCCCGGTAAAAACTCGACAAAAGCGCCGAAATTCATTAAACGCGTCACCTTGCCGGAAAAGACCTGGCCAGGTTCGGGATCGTTGGCAATGCCCAGGATCATCGCCAGGGCGCGATTGGCGGCTTCGGTATTCGGGGAAGCGACAAAGACGCGGCCGTCATCTTCAATGTCGATCTCAACACCGGTTTCATCAATGATACGGTTGATCACTTTGCCGCCGGAACCGATAACTTCACGAATCTTATCGACCGGTATCGTGATTTGAATGATCTTGGGAGCATAAGGCGACAGGTCGCTGCGCGGTTTGTCGATGCACGGCAAAATCGCTTCGTTGATGATTTGCAGGCGCCCTTTGTGCGTCATGGCAAATGCGTCGCGGATGATGTCATAGGAGAGCCCGTCAACTTTAATGTCAACTTGAATCGAAGTGATCCCTTCGGTGGTTCCGGCTACTTTGAAGTCCATATCGCCGAAGAAGTCTTCAATCCCTTGAATGTCCATGAAGACCAGATAGTCCTGGTCGTTGTCTTCATTGACAATCAAGCCGGAAGATATGCCGGCGACCGGCTTCTTGATCGGAACTCCGGCGTCCATCAAAGCCAGGGTGCTGGCGCAGACCGAACCTTGCGAAGTCGAACCGTTCGACATCAGAATCTCCGAAACACAGCGGATGGCATACGGAAAATCGTCTTCACTGGGCAGAACCGGGATCAGCGAGCGTTCGGCCAAGGCGCCGTGTCCAATTTCGCGCCGGCCAGGCGAACGGGATGTCTTGGCTTCCCCTGTGCTGTAGCCGGGCATGTTGTAATGATGCATGTAGCGCTTTTGTTCTTCGTTGTCCAGTCCTTCCAGCACCTGGGCCTTGGACAGCGGAGCCAGGGTGCAGGTTGTCAGAACCTGGGTCTGGCCGCGCTGGAAAAGACCGGTGCCATGAACCCGGGGCAGCAAACCGACTTGGGCGGAAAGCGGACGGATCTCGTCGAGCGCCCGGCTATCAACCCGGCGATGCTCTTTAAACAGGTATTCACGGACGACTTTCTTCTCCAGCTTATACATGGCGTCGCCAACAAAGGCTGTCCATTCGGGATTGAGCGCCGTAATGTGTTCGGTTACGGCGGCCTTCAGGGCGCCAACCTGTCGGTCGCGCACATTTTTATCGTCTGACAGGACCGCTTCACGCATTTGGGCATAGGCAAAATCCTTGACCGCGGCAAACGCTTCTTCCGGGATATTCGAAGAGGTATAGCTGAATTTCGGCAGGCCGATTTCCGAGACAATATTTTTAATGAAAGCACAGATTTCCTGAATGGTCTGATGACCCTCGATAATGGCTTGCAACATCACTTCATCCGGCACTTCATTGGCGCCGGCTTCGATCATGCAGATTTTTGCTTCGGTTCCCGCCACGGTAACCATCATCTGGCTGACCGCACGCTGTTTCTCATCTGGATTGATGACTGCCTTGCCGTCAACCAGTCCCACCTGAACGCCGGCAATCGGTCCGTTCCAGGGGATGTCGGAAATCGCAACCGCGATTGATGAGCCAATCATTGCGGCAATTTCCGGAGAGCAATCCTGGTCAACCGAAAGGACGAGATTGGCGACCACCACATCGTTGCGCAGGTCCTTAGGGAACAACGGCCGCATCGGGCGGTCGATAACCCGGGATACGAGCACGGCTTTCTCTGTCGGGCGGCCTTCCCTCTTGATGAAGCCGCCGGGGATTTTGCCGACGCTGTATTGCTTCTCTTCGTAATCGACACTCAACGGGAAATAGTCGATACCAGCTCGCGGTTCCTTTGATGCTGTCGCTGTAGTCAGAATCGCGGTATCACCATAGCGAACCAGACAAGTGCCGTTGGCAAATTGCGCCAGGCGGCCAGTTTCGATGACCAGCGGTCGGCCGGCCAAAGTCATTTGATAAATTTTTTCCATTTTCTACCTCCGTAGCATTTTCTGCTGCGGTGCGGTAGCTTGTAGGGTCCGGGGCCGTACCTTCTCAGCCGCGCAACCTACCTTCTACAGCCCGCAGTCAGATGTGGGCTTTGAAAAAATTGGCGGACAGATCATGCCCGCCAACTCATTCTGCAATAACTTACTTTCTAATGTTCAGCTTGCTGATGATGGCACGGTACCTTTCAATGTCCAGGCTGGACAAGTAGTCCAGGATGCCGCGCCGCTGGCCAACCATCATCAGAAGGCCCCGCCGTGAGTGATGGTCATTCTTGTGATCTTTGAGATGCTCAGTCAGATGATTGATCCTCTCGGTCAGAATGGCGATTTGAACTTCCGGCGAACCGGTGTCGCCTTCATGAAGTCCGAAGCTGGCGATGAGTTCCGACTTTTTTGCTTTGTCCATGATATCCTCCTCTGTTAATTTCCAATGGCAAAGTATCTGGTTGGACGTTCCAAGAACCTTGTCCATGGCAGACTGACCGTAATTCTAGCATAATATGCCAGAATTGTAAAGCGAGCCGCCCAAAGAGCCCCAATCAGTTAATAGAAATATTCCTGTCCCTGGTCGCGGATCAGGACTTCGTTGATATGTCCGGCTGAGCTCGCCTCTGTATGCCCAACCTTACGGGCTTCCAGGTTAAAGCGACCACAGATCCCGATAATGGTCTCGGCCGCGGACTCGTCACAGTAAATCTCCAGGCGATGGCCCATATTAAAAATCTGGTACATTTCGGCGGCGCCGACTTCCTGGGACTGAGCGATGGCACGGAATATCGGCGGGGCTGGGAACAGGTTGTCTTTGACATATCGGATGCCCCGGCCAAAATCGCGGCATTTGATCTGCCCGCCGCCGGTGCAGTGGATCACGCCGCTGATCTGGCCGCCGACAGCCGGCAAGATGGCGCGGATAACCGGCAGGTAGGTGCGGGTCGGCGACAGGATTGCTTCGCCGACTGAAAGCTGCGAACCGGGCAAGGGATCCTGCAGATGCCAGTTTCCGCAATAAGCTTTGCCTTCCGGCAGGGTGTCGGAGCAGGATTCCGGGTACCGGAGCAGGTAATCCCCGTGCAGCAGCAGATGCCGCGCCGCGGTCAGTCCATTGGAGCCGATACCGGAATTTTCCCGTCGTTCATAGCTGGTTTGGCCAAAAGAGGCCAGGCCGACGATGGCCTGGCCGGGGCGGATCGCCGACGCCTGGATGACCTGGCTGCGGGGCAGCCGTACAACCACGGTCGAATCGCAAATCACGGTCCGGACCAGGTCGCCGACATCGGCGGTCTCGCCGCCGGTCATTTCCAGATCGATACCCATTTGGCGCAGGTCCTCGATGATCCGGTCGTAACCGCCGATTATCGCCTTCAGGCAGGAGGTGTCGACGCGATGGGCATTGCGCCCGATGGTGTTCGATATTTTGAAGCCGCCGACTGCGCCGACGCAAAGCAGGTCGTCGGTGTTCATGATCAGCGAGTCCTGGGCAATACCGGTAAACCAGGAAGGATCTCCGGTTTCCCGGAACATCAGATAAGCGGCGGCTGACTTCGTCCCGGCGCCGTCGGCATGGATAACCGTGCACCAGGCCGGGTCCTGGGCCAGATCCGGTATGATTTTACAGAACGAACCGGGATACAGGCCGGCGCTCTGGCCGGACACAGCCTTTTTAACATCCTCTTTGGTCGGCGATACGCCGCGGGACAGATAAGCTTCTGCTTTCATACCGTACTCCCTGTTTAAAAAATGCTTTCTGAGCAAGTCTGTAAGCCGGGTCCTGTATTGGACAACCATCTATCTAGGCCGATTGTTGCCAACCGGCTCCAGCCACCTCCCTGGGACAGGCGGGTCAGCCTGATGTCCCTCCACGGTGTTGCTCCAGGCGGGGTTTACAGAGCCAGCCTGTCGCCAGGCTGCTGGTGAGCTCTTACCTCACCTTTCCATCCTTGCCGGCGGCCCGAAAGCAGCCGGCGGTCTATTTCTGTTGCACGATCCTTGAAGTCGCCTTCACCGGGAATTACCCGGCGCCTTGACCCTGCGGAGCCCGGACTTTCCTCACGCGCAGCCTTTCGGCTTGCGCCCGCGGTTGTCTGACTTACTCAGAAAGCGATTCCATTATAATCGATGATTCCGGATACGGCAAACGAAACATTGGGCAGCCGGGCAGACAGTCTTTTTTGCAGCGGTTGTAACACCACCCTTTCGGTCACATCATGCCCGGCATCGATGGCAGCCACGCCCCGTTCAGCCAGCTGCAGGCCCAAATGGTGCTTGATTTCGCCGCAAATCACCGTATCTGCGCCAGAAGCGGCGATCAGAGCGACCCATTCTTCGGAAAACGAGCCCGGAAAAACGGCTATCCTATGGACAAGCCGGTCATGAACCAGATTAATCCGGCAACCGCCGCTGCCTAAACGGCGGCGGACTCTTTCCGGCAGCAAGGCCAGTGGTTCCGGTTCAGCCAGATCGATCAGCCGGCCATACCCCGCGAGGGTTTGCCGCCCGGGCAGATCAGGCCAGAGACAGTCCAGCAGGCAATCCGCCACTCCGCCCGTCGCGGCATCGAGATTCGTATGGGCGACGATCAGGCTGATGCTGTTTTGGATCAGCTTATAAATCAGGTTCTGTTCCGGCATATGGGTGCAAATGGCGGTCAAAGGGTTGAAAATCAGGGGATGATGAGAGATGATCAGCGTAAAGCCGCCGGAAGCCGCACTTCGGATGACTGCGGAAGTGGCATCAAGAGCCAGCATGACTTTCGTAACCACCTGATCCAGGCTGCCTGTCTGCAGACCGATCTGATCCCATTTTTCCGCCAGTTCCGGCGGTGCCAGCTCATTCATCAAATCGAGAATTTGCCGAACTGTGGCTAGGTCGTTATGATGTTCTGACATTATTCTTTCTCCTTGGCAGCCTCAGTCGCCGCTGCTGATGCGGCAGCGTAAAGCACTTCGATCCGGCCGATATCCGGCAGCAGTTCTGGTGTGCCAAAACTTTGCTTATGCAGATGCGCCAGCAGTTTCTTCAGATATCGGTCATAACCGTTTGACGGATGTCGGTTGAGAAGCACCGGGCCGACCAGGGCTTCCAGGCGGTCCAATTCCCTGATTTTGCCGGTATAACGGCAGCCCAGGACAACATAGACCTGGTTTTTCTCCAGGGCCAGATCCTCGGTCTCGATATCATATCCATGCCGGACCAGCCAACAGCGCAGTTCCGGCAACGATTTCATCGGCTGAAGCAATATCTGCCGGCAGCGGCGCGGAACTTCACCCAGGATATCCATCATTTCATTACCGCCGAGTCCGGCCAGGACAACAACATCGTCGGGTTCCAGGCTGATTCCCTGCAGTCCGTCAGCTTGCCTGGCCGTGATCCGGTCGGATATGCCGGCAGCCCGGATATGGCTCTGTGCAATCTTCAGCGGTCCAGGGCGGATATCAATAGCCAGCGCCATCTGGCAGACGCCCCGGCTGATTACCTCAATTGGCAGCCAGGCATGATCTGTCCCGATATCCAGCAAACGCCGGCACGGCGGAACCTTATCGGCCAGCAAAAGCAATCTGGCGGATAAGGCAGGCGATTTCCCTTTAATCGATGGCATCGCGCAGTTTCTGACAGGTTCCGGTTTGCCGCAGTTTACGGATGGCTTTGGCCTCGATCTGGCGGATACGTTCCCGGGTGACTTGAAATTGCCGGCCCACTTCTTCCAGGGTGTGCGGCTGGCCGTCGTCCAGGCCGAAACGCAGGCGGATCACCGCTTCTTCACGGGGCGGCAACAAATGGACGAGCGCCTGCAGCTGTTCGCGCAGCAAAAGGATCTCCACTTGGGCTGCCGGCGACGGCGAGTCCAGATCGGGAATAAAATCGCCCAACGGACTGTCTTCCTCCTCTCCGACCGGTTTATCGATCGAGACCAGTTCATGGGCAGCCTGGCGGATCTGCCGGATTTTTTCAACTGGGATGGCCGTCAGGCGGGCCAACTCTTCTTCATTGACTTCCCGCCCCTGATTTTGCTGCATCTGGCGCTGAACATGAAGCAGTCGGTTGATATTTTCCACCATATGAACAGGAACCCGAATCATCCGGCTCTGGTCAGCAATCGCCCGGCTGATCGATTGTCTGATCCACCAGGTGGCGTAG
>DOFA01000234.1:8786-9252 GCA_003532195.1 Clostridiales bacterium | reverse complement strand
GATTTTAAGTCCGTTGCGTCTGCCTGTTCCGCCACACGAGCAGGCCGTTTTGATTGTGTGCCCAGTTATAATAGCACTGAAGATACGGGTTGTCAAATATGATTTCTGGGCTGGCGACGTGTCCAGCGACGGGCAACCGGACGGGCAGTTTGGGATGTTTTGTCTGATTTTCGGCTATGTGGAACGGATTCAGGTGCGATATAATATTATGTGCTCAGGCGATCTATTTCGGCTGCATTTGCCTGAACAGACAGGAGGAACCACACTATGATCAGTTATCGTAAAGAATTGCCGTTCAATCTGCCCAGCCGCCGGGCTTTTGTCAACATCACGCCGCAAGTCATCCAATGCCTGAAGGAGAGCGGCGTCCGGGAAGGGCTGGTTCTGGTCAATGCCATGAACATCACATCCAGCGTTTTTATCAATGATGACGAGAGCGGCCTGCACCAGGATTATGAGCGCTGGC
>DOFA01000234.1:0-8732 GCA_003532195.1 Clostridiales bacterium | reverse complement strand
TCGACTTCGGCACCTGGGAACAGATTTTCTACGGCGAATTCGACGGCATGCGAACCAAGCGGGTGCTGGTCAAGATCATTGGCGAATGAATTGGCAAATTTGGTTGCCAGATGCCTGAAAAACCCTGATAATGTTCCTAATGATAGATAAGAGGAGGAATTACCTATGAAAGTTGAAACGGTTCGCCTGATCCGTCTGGTCGGGGCGATCGTGCTGATCATTTTGCTGATCGCCCTGGTTAGAAGCAGCATCTTCTCGGTCAAGGAGAGCGAACAGGCGGTGATTGCCACGTTTGGCCGCTATACAAGGACGGTGTCAGCCGGCCTGCATGGCAAGCTGCCCTGGCCTTTTCAATCGGTGACCGTCCTGCCGGCCAATCTGACCCAGAAGATCGAATTAGGCTATATCAGTGACAGCAGTGGTAATTATTTCAGCATTCCGGAAGAGAGCATGATGATTACCGGCGATATGAACATCGTTAACATCGATTTCTTTGTCGAATGGAAAATCAGCGATCCGGTCAAATATCTCTATACTACGGAGAATCCGACTGAAATATTGAAGAACCTGCTGCAGAGCACGGTTCGCACGATCGTCGGCACCAAGAACATCGACGATGTGCTGACCACCGGTAAAATTCAGATTCAGTCGGATGTCAAGGATATGCTCCAGGCCAGGCTGAATGAAAACGACATCGGGCTGATGGTGATCGATGTCAAAGTCAACGATTCCGAACCGCCGACGGAAGATGTGGCTAAAGCTTTCCGCGACGTGGAAACCGCCAAGCAGGAAAAGGAAACAGCCCTGAACCAGGCCCTGGAATACAAGAACAGCAAGCTGCCGGCCGCTAATGCCTCAGCTGACAAGATCATCCGGGATGCGGAAGCGGCCAAGGAAAGCAAGATAAAAGAGGCGACCGGCCAGCGCGACCGTTTCCTGGCGATGTTCAACGAATACCTTAACTTTCCGGCGATTACCCGGGAACGCATGTATCTGGAAGCGCTCGAGGAAATCCTGCCGGGAATCACGGTTTACATCGATGACGGAACCGGCGTTGAGAAGCTGTTGCCGCTGGAAGACCTGACCCCGGCTGAAGCAGCCGCGGCCGCTACAGGCGAGTGAGGGGGATACGAATATGAAAAAGTGGATTATTACCGGCATCATCGCCTTCATCGCCATCATCATCCTGGCTAATGTTTTCTATACCGTGCCGGAAGGCGAATCGGTTTATGTGACCCAGTTCGGCGCCATCAAGCAGATCCGGATCGAGGCGGGGCTATATCTTAAATGGCCTTTTGTCCAGGATGTCAACCGGATCACGAAAAAGCAGATGATTTACAATGTCAACCCATCCGAGGTGCTGACCGCGGACAAAAAGGCGATGATCGTCGACAGTTATTCGATCTGGCAGATCACCGACGTCACGATCTTCATCCGGACGGTCAACAACATCAGCGAGATGCAGAAGCGCATCGACGCCAGCGCCTACAGTGTGATCAAGAATGTCATGGGCCAGATGCAGCAGAGCGAGATTATCACTGAAGGCGAAGGCAGCCGGACATCCTTGAATAAGACAATCACCGATCAGGTCGCGGAAAGCCTCAGGGCATATGGCGTCAATATCCTGACAGTGGAGATCAAACGCTTCGACCTGCCCAGCGACAACACCGCCGCTGTCTTCGCCCGCATGATTTCCGAGCGCTCCCAGATGGCGGCTTCCTACAAAGCGGACGGCGAATATGAGGCAGCCAAGATCCGCAATGAAACGGACAAGTCGGTCAGCNNCATCATCCTCAGCGAAGCGGAATCTGCAGCGCAAAAGCTCTTGGGCGAAGGTGAAGAGGAATACATGAAAATCCTCAAGGAACTGTATAATGATCCGGAAAAAGCGGATTTCTACATTTTTGTGCGGGAATTGGATGCGCTGAAGAAATCGCTGCAAGGGGATAAGACCCTTATCCTCGGCCAGGATTCGCCGCTGGCGAAGATTCTGAATCAACGCTGAACCAGACCGCCGCACCGCCGAGCCAGGAGGACCGGTACCACTCGCTGAGATTGATGACTTTGCGTTCGCCGCTGTCGGCGATCGTTGCCAGCAGGTCCGAATCCTGGCCGGTCTGCAGTTCGGTTATGGCGACCCAATGCCAGCTGTCGAGATTGTTCAGGCTGCCATTGGACAGGTTCAGGAATGCCACGGGACTATCCTGCATCAACCCCTGGCGGATAAACGTGACGAATTCGGCAAAATTTCCATCGCGCTGCTGCCGGTTGAGAATTTCATAGACCGACGCATGCAGACTGACTTGATGCTGCGCCGCGTAGCGGTAGACGCCATCGGCCAGTATTGAAGCTTCATTGACGCCCATCCGGCCAGGTGTAACATAATGCCAGATTTCGCCCATGAAAGACGTGAAATCTTCCTGGGAATGGGAACTTGCCGAATAGAGATGGTCCAGATGCAAACGGCTGCGCGACAGGTAGTACAGAACCGTCGCCGCCGTGCAGGGGCCGCAGCCGGCCTGGCGCTGCCAATGCTCGGGATACCAGTCCTGATCGCAGCCAAAGGCGGCGGCCGTTTCCTGACCGCTGATCAACAGCAGCTCCGGCTGTAAAATCCCGGCCGATATCTGATTATTCTCCGGTTCAGGCATAAACAGGTCAGCCTCCTGATGCGGGCGGACAGGTTCGTTTATCACGAAGCCAGTATATCACAATTGATCGGTTGCTTCTTGATATTCATTTGCTTTTCCGGTATGCTTAGTATGGATTTACGTTTTCTTCAGGAGAGCGGAGTGATGGCCAATGACTGAAGCCAGACCTTGTATCCAAATTATTAACCTGGAGCTCGATTTGGCAGGAAAAGCGATCTATCGCAATTTAAATCTGCTGATTGAATCCAATACATTGACTGTGCTGACCGGAAAAAATCCGGCAGCCTGGAATATTCTGCTGCGCATGGTTGCCGGCACACAGGCGATCCAGAGCGGCCATATTGACCTCTGGGGCGTGCCAGTCAGCCATATCGGCCGGCGCGGCCTGAGCAACCTGATTTGTTATGTTCCGCGCCAGCAGCAGCCTCTGTTTGCTTATCCGGTGATGGAATTTATCATGCAGGGCTGCGAGAGCCGCTTGAAACCGATGCAAGCTCCGCAGGCCAGCGATCTGGAATTGGCTCAGCAGATTCTCAACCGCCTGAAGATCCAAAAACTGGCCCATCGCGACTGCAGCCTGCTGAACAAGGCCGAACGCCAGCTGGTCTTGCTGGCCCGGGCTATGATGCAGGACGCCCAGTTGCTGATGCTGGACGATCCGGTCCATCATCTGGATGAGACCGAACAGTTTACGACCGTGAAGATGCTGCTGGATATGGCGCACCAGCAAAACAAAACGGTTGTGATCAACCTGATGGATCCCTGGCTGGGCCTGATGCTGGCCGATCAGCTGGTGGTTTTTGATGACAGCGGCATTGCGGCGGTTCTTTACCGCCAGCAGCCGGATTTTGCCGACGCGGCTGAATCGGTGTTGCACCGGATCCTGCCGCTGGATGCCGAATGCCATCTGCTTGATACCGACATCAAAGTTTTTAATCGCCCCGATTCGGCAGCTGCGAGCCCTGCGGCAGCTGCGGTAAAACAGAATCTGGAACCAGACTCGCCTGCGCCGGATACGGAACCGGAAAAACCTTTCCCCAAAGGCTTTTTGTTTTAAGCTAGCTATGTTTCCTGATAGAAGCGATATGACCCGACGATTGTTTTACGCCATTGAATTTCCCGCCGATGTCCGTCTTCGGGTGGCTGAAAACCTGACTGGCCAGCTGCGCCGCCAGTCGCTGCCTCATGAAGAACGAGGTTTCTCGGCACACATCACACTCGGCCGGCAAGTTCGGATCGATGCGGACTGGCTGAGGCGCTGGCATTGGCCGCCGATTGATTGTCCGGTCGCGCAGATTTCGCTGATGGAAAGCACGCGGATGGATAACCGGCTGACTTACTTGGCCCTGCAGCGTGAGAAGCTCACCGGTCTAGTTTAACTCATAACAATACCTGACATTTAGAGCCTACAATGGAATATATTTGCAAATGTCATGACATATAGGCTTGAACAAGGCTTGTTTCCTGTGCTTTAATCAATCTTATAGAGCCACCGGTACAGGAGGAAGCCATGATCGACCGCAATTCAGCGATCCCGCTTCACAAACAGATCAGCCGGATGATCCGGAATCAGATCGCTTCTGGGAAATATCAAGCCGGAGATATCCTGCCCTCAGAAAAAGAACTCGGACAGATGTATCAGGTCAGCCGCTATCCTCTGCGGCAGGCGCTGAACAGCCTGAGCGAGGAAGGTTTCCTGGAGCGGACCCGCGGCAAGGGGACTTTTGTCCGGGATCCGGCGCAGGACAGCCGCCGGCAGAAGAATATCCGATTTACTGCCGCGAACAGGACGATCGCCCTGGTCATGCCAACCGTCCACTACGATTATCCGGCAGCGATTGTCAGCGGATTTGTCAGCCGGGCGGCAAGCCGCGATTACGCTGTATTGATCGGCGCCAGCAAAATCGATGGTGACGAGCGGATCACGGCGGAACGAATGGTGCGGGCCGGAGCGGCCGGGCTGGTTCTGTTTGCCGCCGGAGACCATCTGGCGGATTTGCTGCAGAGCCTGGCTTCCCGAGGTATTTATGCTTCACTGATCGACCGCAACCCCGGCCTGGAACATGTCGACTTCATCTCGACCGACCATGCCGGCGGCGGATATATGGCGGCCCGCCATTTCTGCCAGCATCATTTTCACTCGGCAGCGTTTGCCGGCGAGAAGCTGCACCTTTCTTCGGTTCGCGACCGGCTGGACGGTTTTCGGCGCGGCCTGGCGCAATACCAGGCGGAATTTATCAATCCGCGCTTGTGCGGCCGTACAGAGCCGCTATCGGAGGCTGATATTATGGCCTTGGATTATAGTCCGGAATTTCTGGTCAGCCGGCTGGAACGTTTTCGTTCCGGTTTTCCGATTGGCATTTTTTGCATGAACGACGGCGTGGCAATTCATCTGGCTGGCCTGCTGCAGCATCAGGGTTATGTAATCGGCAAAGAAATCGGCCTGATCGGCTTTGATAATACGGCCGCCGGCCGATACCTGAATCCGCCGCTGACCACCGTTGACCAGAACGGCGCCCTGATCGGCGAAACTGCCGCCGACCTGGCCATTCAGAGGCTCGAAAACGGCGAGCGGCAAAGTGTCCGGCATATCCTGCCGACGCAGATCATCATCCGCAAGTCTTGCGGCGAAGGATAAACCCAACCGCGGCAGATATCGGATCAGAAACCGGATGCAGCATCCGGTCAACAGAGGAGGAATCGAACATGAACACACTCGATCAACTCAACAGAATGGCCCAGGATTATCTGGCGGACTGGGATGACCAATATCGGGGTCCGCTGCGCAATTACTGGGGCGAACGGACTGTCTTGGAATTACAGTATGCAGCCCGGATTGCGGCCGGAACCGACCAGGCCGGAGAGGATCTGGTCAACCGGGCAATCACGTCCGCCTGGGCGGATTTTACGGCGGAAGGATCGCTCACCCGGCAAACCTGCCTTGCCGTTGAATCCTTGCTGCAGCCATTGGCCGGAGCGGCCAGGCAGTTCACTTTGCTGTGCATCGGTCATGCCCATATCGATATGAACTGGATGTGGTCCTATGACGAAACCGTATCGATCACACTGGATACTTTCCGCACCATGCTCGACCTGATGCGGGAATATCCGGATTTTACCTATGCCCAATCCCAGGCTTCGGTTTATGAGATTGTCGCCCGCCACGACCCGGCCATGCTGGAGGAAATCCGCGCCCGGGTCCGCGAAGGGCGCTGGGAAGTCACGGCTGCCACCTGGGTAGAGGCGGACCGCAACCTGCCGGCTACGGAAAGCATGGCCCGGCAGCTGNNTGCTGGGTATAGCCCCGGATAAGCTCGACCTGGATTATGAGCCGGATACGTTCGGTCATAACCGCGATGTTCCGGAGATCCTCCATGATGCCGGCATCCGCTATTACTACCATTGCCGCGGTGACAACGGGCCGAATTTGTACCGCTGGCAGGCGCCGTCCGGCAAGTCGGTCCTGGTTTTCCGCGAACCGCTTTGGTACAACTGGAACATTGACGGCCGATGTGCCATGATCGTGCCGGACTTCTGCCGCAGCCACGGCCTGACGGAAATGCTGCGGGTGTACGGTGTCGGCGACCATGGCGGCGGACCGACCCGGCGCGATATCGAACGAATTCAGGACATGGATACCTGGCCGATTTTCCCGCATTACCGTTTTGCCACCTATCATGATTTCTATCGGTCAGCCGAGGCCATAGCCGATCGTCTGCCGGTTGTCCGCGGCGAGCTTAATTTTATCTTTGACGGCTGCTATACGACGCAAACCCGGATCAAGAAGGGCAACCGCCGCGCTGAGGCTGCCCTCTTCGAAGCCGAAACACTCGGCGCCCTGACTCACGTCGCCTTGAAGTGGCCTTATCCGGCCCAAACCTATTCTGACGCCTGGAAAAATGTGCTGTTTAATCAATTCCACGATATTCTGCCCGGATCAGGAACCGTTGACACGCGAGAGTATGCGCTGGGCCTTTACCAGCAGACTTTCGCCCTGGCGAATACCCAGAGAGCCGGTTGCCTGCGTCTCCTGGCCAGTCAGGTCGACACTTCCGGCCTGGCGGTTCAGGAGGACATCCGGCTCAGCCGTTCAGAGGGCGCCGGCGTCGGTTACCCGACCGGCAGCGGCAACCTGGCCCAGGTCGGGCGCCATGCCGGACTGCGCCGGATTTTCCTGGTCTGGAATCCGCTGCCCTTTGACCGGGATGAATGCTGCCCGGTCACTGTCTGGGACTGGCCGGGCGATCCGGCACGCATGCGGCTGAGCGACGGTCAAGGTCAGCGGCTTGCGCATCAGCTCTTGCAATCCGGGAAAAAGCCGTATTGGGGACATATCTTTCAAAATTTGCTGGTGCGGATACCGGTTCCGGCCCTGGGCTATGCGACGCTGGTCCTGGACGAAGAACCGCAGACTTTGACCAAAATGGGCGAGTGGGATATGCGGACTTTAACGCCTCTGGCGCTGGTTCTGGAGAATGAGCACCTGCGGGCGCAGATATCTGCTTTAGACGGAAGCATCGTCTCGCTGACCGACAAAGCTACCGGCCAGGAACTGGCCCGACCGGGAACGCCGCTTCTGACCTTCCGCTTGATCGAAGAGGACACGGAACGCGGTATGACAGCCTGGACAATCGGCCGCTACAAAAAAATAACCGATCTGAACGAGAATGTCCGGATCGTCGGCTCCGGCGTCAAGACCGGCGCTTTACGCAGCAGCTTGAATTGGCAGGTCAGTTTCGGGTGTCAGTCCAGTCTGGAAGCGACGCTGTCCCTGGATGCCGGATCCCGGCAGCTGAATCTGGACTGCACGGTTCGCTGGCAGGAAATCGGCAGCGCCGCTACCTGTATTCCGCAGCTGAACCTGCTGCTGCAGCCGGCATACGCCTGTGACTCCTTCCGATACGACATCCCGCTTGGCAGTATCGACCGGCCGGCGCTGGAACACGATGTACCCGCTCTGACCTACGGGCTGGCCCGCAATCCGTCCGGTCGCTCGCTGATGCTGGTGTCTGACAGCAAATACGGTTTCCGTGGCAGCGACGAAGGATTGGCACTGACCTTGATCCGTTCCAGCTATGATCCGGATCCCTGGCCGGAAATCGGCGAGCACAAGATCCGACTGGCGTTGGCACTGGCCGGCGAATCCGACCTGGAAGACAGCCGGATTGCCCAGTCGCTCAATCATCCGCTATATGCCCTGGCCAGCCAGGCGCATCCGGGGATAATGCCCTTGCAGGCGTCTCTGGTTCGTCTGGCTGCCGGCCAGGCGCATCTGGAAGCGGTTAAGATCAGCGAAGATGGCCAGGATTTGATCGTCCGGCTCAGTTCCCGGGCAGCAGAAAAGGACACCGTGCAACTGGATTTCTTCCTGCCGCCGTGCTCCGTTAGCCGGACTGATTTGCATGAACAAAAAACAGACAAAATAGCAGACCAGCCCTGGCTTGATGGCCGAAGTGTTCGGCTGGAACTGGCTCCCGGTGAGCTGGCGACCCTGCGCATCGGTTTCTGATTTCCGGTTTCTGATTTCCGGAAGGATTATGAACTTCGCGGTCGCCTGACAAAATCAGGCGACTGCGGCATTTGCCGCCGGGTTATTCAAAACCGCAGCCATTGTTGCTGTATTTTAAATATTCAGCATTGGAGCCGATGATGATGTTGACATTGGAATAATAGATTTCCTGGGAGGGATTCTCGCCGGTGATCAGATACTGATAGAGAATCTTGAGCGGATAATAGCCCTGGCATACCCTGGCCTGAGACAAAATGGCGGTAATCGTGCCGTCTTGCAGCGCCGAGAGGTACGGGTCAGCGTATTCATGGCCGATCACCACATATCGGCGGCCCAGATCGGCTAAATAATGAAAGTTATGGAACAGCTGTGTAAATTCGGCGAAGTAAAAGCCGTTGAGATCGGTATGCTTTCGGATAATTTCTCGGATAATCAAAGGCGTTTCACCGGTTGAGCAGCGAAACGTGCCTTTAAATCCAATGTCTGGCCGGCATTGTTCCAGATAGTCGCGAAAACCAGTTTCACGGCTGGTGCCCGCTGAGTCGCCGGAATGGAATCCGGTTGTGCTGGAT
>DOFA01000024.1 GCA_003532195.1 Clostridiales bacterium | reverse complement strand
AGCCTTCAGGGAGAGAAGCCCGACCGAGCCGATGATCTCACCTTGGGCGATAAGATTCAGCCAGACCTTTTTCTCAGTCCAGGCCGGTTCCTGCTCTCTGGCGAACGCAAAATCTTGCATCTGGCTGTAACGCGCCATGTTCTCCAGGATGCCTTTTGCCTCAAAGAAGAGTTTCTCCGCGTCACTGCCAGTCAGGACTCCGGTCAGAAACCTTTGCTGGAGCGGCAGGGCTTCGTCCGCGGAGGATGGGGAAACAGCACCCGGGCTGAAGACCTGTGTCAGCTCGAAGATCCGGAACGTGTCAACGTGCTTTAAGTTGGTCACAATCGCCTCGAGCAGGCCAGGAACCAGGGATGCCCGCAAATAGCGGTTTTCCGGCGCCGGCGGCGTCGACAAAGTAAGCAGGCTGTCTGGATTGATGCCTGCGGCCAGGATAAATTTCTCCTCAGTCCAGGGATAAGTGAAAACTTCCTGGAAACCGCAGCGGCAGGCCAGGTATTCCCGCAGCTTCCGTTCCAGCTGGACCGGAAGCTGGTTGACCGGCTTGTCGAGGACAACAGCCGGCGGAATCAAGGCGAAATTAGCATAGCCGATCATGCGGGCCACTTCTTCGAGAATATCGTCGGCAAGGGAAACATCGCCGGTGCTGCGCCAGGATGGCACAGTGATTTTGAGATGATCGCCGGCAGCAGAGGTTGTGAAACCCAGGGGCGCCAGGCTGCGTTCAACATCAGCTGCTGTCACCGGGCTGCCCAGCCGGACCGAAAGGAAGGGAATCGTGACATCGATCACCGCCGGTTCAGTCGGCTGAGGGCAGACGTCGCTAAAAGCCGTCATCACCGAATTCGGCAGAATTTCCCGGAAAAGCCGGGTGGCAAGGCCGAGGGCCAGGTCAATCCGCTGCGTGTCGACATGTTTTTCAAAACGGATCGAAGCTTCGGTTCTCAGGCCGAATTCCTGGGTCGTGTGCCGGATGCAGGTCGGGGAGAAGTTGGCCAGCTCGAGGATGATCTCGGTCGTTTCGGGCAGGACGGAATCTTTTTTCCCGCCCATGATGCCGGCGAGGGCAAGGACTTCGCTCCGGTCGGCGATCACCAGATTCTTGCCGCCGAGGCGCAGTTCCTTGCCATCCAGCAATTCGAGCAATTCGTTTTTCCGGGCGGTCCGGACCCGGATTTCATCACGGACATGGCTTTTGTCGAAACCGTGGGCCGGCTGCCCGACGGCGAGCATAATGTAGTTGGTGATGTCGACGATGTTGTTGATCGGCCGCAGGCCGACTTTATAGAGGCTGGACCGCAGCCAGAGCGGCGAAGGTTCATTCTTCAGGCCCGAGTAGACGATGGCTGTGTAGCGGCGGCAAAGGTCGCTGTTTTCGATCTGAACCGGAAACTCCGGTAATGGACGGCCGCCGGGAAATGCGGGCAACGCCTTCAGCTCCAGGTTATAAATGGCGGCAAGCTCGCGGGCGATGCCGTAATGGCCCCAGAGGTCCGGCCGGTTGGTCATCGATTTGTTGTCGATCTCCAGGATCTGGTCTTCGAGAAAGAGAACTGCGGCGATGTTGTCGCCGGGCTGGCAGCCAATGCCCTTTAAGTCGATGATTTCGTGGTCGTCAGCAGCCGGCAGGAGGTTTTCCAGTCCGATTTCATTGGCGCCGCAGATCATGCCGTAAGACTCGACGCCCCGCAGTTTGGTTATCTTAATTTCCACCGGTTCGCCTTCACCGTGCCAGATGACTTTGGCACCTGGCTTAGCGACGGCAACCATCTGTCCGGGCTCCAGGTTGGATCCGCCGCAGACAACCTGAACCGGCTCGCTTTCACCGATGTCAGCCATGACGACCCGCAGGCGGTCGGCCTTGGGGTGGGCGCTGACGGAGAGAATCCGGCCGGCGACGATGTTTTGGAAGGCGTCGCCCAGGTTTTTACAGCCCTCGACCTCAACCGTGCGCATGGTCAAGTCATAGGAAAGCTTCTCAATGGTCAGGTTTTCTGGTAAATCGATATATTCGCGGATCCAGTTTAATGAAACTTTCATGATGATTCTCCTTGCATAAAATTACTTGAACTGGCTCAGGAATCTCAGATCGGCGCTGTGGAAGAGGCGCACGTCGTCGACGCCGTACCGCATCATGACCAGCCGGTCCAGGCCGATGTTGATATAGAAGCCCGACCAGATTGCCGGATCAAGGCCCGCCGCCCGCAGGACATTGGGGTGCGGGGATCCGCCGGGCATCACCTCGATCCAGCCGACATTCTTGCAGACTTTACAGCCGGAGCCGCCGCAGACCAGGCACTTCATGTCGATTTCAAAACCCGGCTCGACAAAGGGGAAGAATCCGGCGCGCATGCGCACCTCCACCTCCCGGCCGAAAACTTTCTCCAGGATTGTCTTAACCAGCAGCTGGCCGGAGGCGAAGGAGAAATCCTTGTCCACGATCAGCGCCTCATACTGAAAGAAAGCCCGTTCATGCCTGGCATCGGTCGTCTCGTTCCGGTAAACCCGGCCCGGATAGACGAAACGGGCCGGCGCGCCGTGCTTCTGCAGATACCGGACCGAGCCGCCGGTCAGGTGCGGGCGGAGGGCCAGCCTTTTGCCGCCGCGTTCATTCTCGGTTCCGGCGATCCAGTAGGTATCCATCGACTCGCGGGCCGGGTGCTCCGGCGGGAAGTTCAGGTTGTCAAAAGCATAGAGCTCGCTGGTGATCTCATCTTCACTGTAAACCGCAAACCCAAGGGACAGGAAGGCGTCGTTCAGGTCATAGGACATCTGGGTGATCGGATGGAGGCCGCCGTCAGGCACTTTGCTGCCGGGGCGCGTCAAATCGATCTCGCCGGCATAAGCCGAAGCTTCATCGACGATCGCTTTCTGCCGCGCTTCCAGGATTTCCGCCATTTCGTCCTTGACCTCGTTCGCCGCCTTGCCGACTGCCTTTCTCTCTTCCGGGGAAAGCTGCCCCAGACCTTTGAGAATCTCGGTCAGCCGGCCTTTTTTCCCCAGCAGGGCAGTCCGGACCTCCTGCAGCTGCTCCAGCGATCCGGCCTGGTTGATCTCCTGAATGCCGTTTGCCCGTATGGACGTTAATTTGTCCAGCATGGTTTTCCCTCCAAATAAAAAATGCCCATGAAACATCATGGGACGATTGCTCGCGGTACCACCCAATTTGCATAGTTGCCTATGCCGCCTCTGGTCAGCCATAACGGCGCTGTGCCGGCCAGGACTACTTGTCACCCTGGCAGCTCCGTGGTGAACTTCAGTTCATTTTTCCGTAAAGGTTGCTTGCAGCCGGTGACAACCTCTCTCTGGCCGGACGGTGATAAACTTACTCTCCACATCATTGCTTTTGAGCTTATCTTATTTCATCACAAAACCGGGCTTAAGTCAACGGCGGGTATACCTGGCGATAAATGCCCGGTGACACGGGAAATCATTTATATTATCATGAAAATTGGATATAATGAAAAAGATTATTTATGAGCAACGCGATCAGGAGGAAATGATATGAATAATATACCGGAAGTACGTCTGGGCATTGTGGCGGTCAGCAGGGATTGTTTTCCCAAATCCCTTTCCCAGAGCCGCTGCCAGGCGGTCGTCGCCGCCTGCGCCGGCCGGACAGCCATCTTTGCTTGTGAAACCGTGGTCGAAAACGAGCTGGATATAAACAAAGCCTTGACGGAGCTCCGGACCGCCGGCTGCAACGCCCTGGTGGTCTATCTGGGCAATTTCGGGCCGGAAACACCGGAAACGCTGATCGCCAGAGAATTCGGCGGGCCGGTCATGTACGCCGCGGCGGCCGAAGACAGCGGTGACAGCCTGGTCGAGGGGCGCGGCGACGCTTTCTGCGGGCTGCTCAACGCCAGCTACAATTTGAAACTGCGGGGCATCAGGGCTTATATCCCGGAACGCCCGGTCGGCACGCCGGAGGAAGTGGCGGCCATGATCGCGGAATTCGTTCCGGTAGCCAGGGCGCTGATCGGCCTGGGCCGCTTGAAGATCATTTCCTTCGGACCCCGCCCGCAGGATTTTCTGGCCTGCAACGCGCCGATCAAGCGGCTCTACGATCTGGGCGTCGAGATTGAGGAAAACTCCGAACTCGATCTCTTCAGTTCGTTTAAAAAACATGCCGGCGACGCCAGAATCCCGGAAGTCGCGCGGGACATGGCCGCCGAACTGGGGCAGGGCAATACGCTGCCCGGGATCCTGCCCAAACTGGCGCAATATGAGCTGACGCTGCTGGACTGGCTGGAAGCGCACAAAGGCAGCCGCGACTTCGTCGTCTTTGCCAACAAATGCTGGCCGGCTTTCCAGACAGAATTCGGTTTTGTTCCCTGCTATGTGAACAGCCGCCTGGCCACGCGGGGCATCCCCGTCTCCTGCGAGGTTGACATTTACGGCGCGCTCAGCGAATACATCGGCGGCTGCGTCAGCGAGGATATCGTCACCTTGCTCGACGTCAACAACACGGTGCCGGCTGACATGTTCCGTCAGGAGATTGAAGGAAAATTCAAATACCAGCACAGCGATACCTTCATGGGCTTTCACTGCGGCAACACCGCCTCGGCCAAACTGTCCTCCTGCAGCCTGAAAAACCAGATGATCATGGCCCGCGCCTTGCCGGTGGAAGTGACTTACGGGACGCTTGAAGGCGATATTATGCCCGGGGACATTACACTGTTCCGCCTGCAAAGCACCGCCGACGCCCAGCTCAGAGCTTATATCGCCGAAGGCGAAGTCCTGCCGGTGGCCACGCGGTCATTCGGCGCCATCGGCATCTTGGCCATCCCGGAAATGGGCCGCTTTTACCGCCATGTCCTGATCGAAGACAACTATCCGCATCACGGGGCCATTGCCTTCGCGCACTGCGGCCGGGCGCTCTTTGCGGTCTTCAAATACCTGGGCATACCGGAAATAAGTTATAACCAGCCCGCCGGCCTGCCTTACAAATCGGAGAATCCATTCCGGTAAAATCGACCGCACCAGCGAGCCGGCAGGAAACATAACCGTTGGAATAGGTCAAAATAACCAAAAAATATTTATCTAAATCTTGAAATATTGACAAAATGTCAATATTGGGTTAGTATTGTCTTAGTAGCTGAAAACGATACCGGGAACGATTTCTCCGCCTGAGTGCAATCATTGAGGTTTATTTTAAGTGTGATTACAATCCGGGAAGTAGCAAAATATGCCGGGGTTTCAGTCAGCACGGTTTCCCGTGTGATTAATGACTTGCCGGATGTCAGCCAGCAGACCAGGCAGAAAGTGCATCAGGTTATTGAAGAGTATGGCTATTTTCCCAATGTGACAGCCAAAACGCTCAAGCAGGCCAAAACGAATATCATCTGCATTGTTGTCAAAGGCACCAGCAATCCCTTCTTTGTACCCATTGTCGAAAAGATCCAGCAGGAAATAGGCAAAGCGAAGTATATTCCGCTGGTCCATTACATCGATGAATCGGCGGACGAGGTTCGGACGGCCATTTCGCTGGTGATGGAAAAGAAAGCCCTGGGCATCGTTTTCCTGGGCGGCAACCCGGCAGCCAGGCCGAAAGCCTTCGCAAAGATCAAGGTGCCCTGCGTCCTGGTCACCCTGTCCGCCCAAGGCCTTGCCCACAGAGATGTTTCAAGCGTCAGCGTCAATGATTTTGAAGCGGCCCGCCAGGCAATCGACTATGTCATTGCCAACGGGCACAAGGAAATTGCCATTCTCGGCGGCCGGCGCCTGGCCCGCGACCTGGTCTGGGAGCGATTCACCGGCGCTAAACAGAGTATTGCCGACCACGGGCTGACCTTCAACGAAGACCTTTACATCGAATCGATGTTTACCCTGAAGGACGCCCATGCGGCCATGTCCCGGGTCTTATCGGCCGGCCGGCCGGCGTTTACAGCCTTGTTTGCCATGTCCGACATCATGGCCATCGGAGCCGTCCGGGCGATTTTTGACCGCGGTTTCCGGGTTCCGGAAGACATATCGGTCATCGGCTTCGACGGCATCGAGATGGCCCGCTATTATAATCCGACGCTGACAACCGTGCGGCAGCCCGCCGAGGAAATCGCCCAGTACAGCGCCGATCTGATCATTCAAAATATCAGGGGCGTAAACCCGGAACAGGTTATCGTGCTTGATACGAAAATCATCGCCGGTTCATCAGTCAGCAAACGTTTTTAATGCAGGAAACTGCTTAAAAAAATAATTTACGAAGGAGAAACGGACTATGAAAAAGATTCTGGTATTTATCATGGTGTTTGCATTAACCGCTTTAATGCTGGCGGGCTGCGCGGGTGCGGCGACAACCGTCAAGGAAGACATCACCCTGAAAGTCTGGGGTTCGCAGGAAGACCAGGCGATGTTGCAAACCATGATCGACTCGTTCAAGGCGGCCAATACGGACGCCAACTACACGATCACGCTAACTGTAGTCAGTGAAGCCGACGCCAAGGCCAAGGTCCTCGAAGACCCGGCAGCCGCGGCAGATGTATTCCAGTTTGCCAACGACCAGATTACAGATCTCGTCAAAGCGGGCGCACTTTATGAGGTCACTCGCAACAAAGAAGCGATCATTGCCGCTAATGTCGCCGGCTCGATCGAAGCTGCGACGATCAACGGCAAGCTCTATGCTTATCCGTCCACCGCCGACAACGGCTATTTCCTCTATTATGACAAGAGCGTCCTCTCGGAAGAAGATGTCAAGAGCCTGGACAAGATGCTCGAAGTCGCCGGAGCTGCCAACAAGAAAATCTTTATGGATGTTTCCAACGGCTGGTACATCGCTTCCTTCTTCCTCGGCGGCGGCGGTAAGCTGGGCGTGGACGCCAACGGCGTGCAAACCTGCGATTTCAACAATGAGAACGGCTTGAAAGTCGGCGAAGCGATCAAAGCCTTTACCGCCCACAAAGCTTTCCTGACCGGCGACGACTCGGTCCTGACCGGCGGCATCGGCACGACCATCGCGGCCGGCGTCAGCGGCACCTGGAACGCGGAAGCCATCTCCGGCAAGCTGGGCAGCAATTACGCGGCAACCAAGCTGCCGACCTTCAACCTGGGCGGAACCCAGACCCAGATGAGCAGCTTCGCCGGTTTTAAGCTGGTCGGCGTCAACGCCCAGACCGAATCGGCAGTCGCGGCCATGAAACTGGCCGAGTGGCTGACCAACGAGCAGAACCAGCTGCTGCGTTTCCAGCTGCGGCAAATGGGCCCGTCCAACATCAAAGCTGCCGCCAACGACGCAGTCAAAGCCAACATCGCGCTGGCTGCCCTTTCGGCGCAAAGCGCTTATGCCGTTTCCCAGAACAGTGTCATGGGCAATTACTGGTCGCCGGCGGAAGCTTTCGGTCTCGCTATGGAAGGTAAGGATTACAGTAAATCGATCCAGACCATGCTGGATAATATGGTCGCCCAGATCGTTAAGCCAACATCCTGATACCCGATGATATTTCCAGGCTGCTGAATGGCGGCGGTGCAGGGGTCTCGACCCTTGCGCCGCTGCCGCCAGATTGAGGAGGTACCGG
>DOFA01000030.1 GCA_003532195.1 Clostridiales bacterium | reverse complement strand
GGTTAAGTGACAAAACAAACGCATCATTGTCAGGGTAAAAGCAATTGCCAGAGAAAAGGCTTGAAAATCAAGGATTTGTCAGACTTAACGCAAGAGGAAACAACAGAACGCGTGCCTGTCGGCAAGAAAGAAACGCCTGAGAGGCAAAAAAAGAGCAACCTGAAGAAAGCGGCGAAAAGGCAGTGACAGAGTAATCGCTGCAAGAAATAGCCTATTCAGGAAAGAGCCGCATGACGGAAGCGGGCAAACGTGCTATTGTTTAATCAGATCAGGTTTTAGGTGGACTTGGTTGGCCGGGACGCGATAAAGCTGAAGTGATGTGACCACGTCAGCCATGGATTGGCAAGCCAAGTCAAAGGGGCATGACTCGCCGAGGATGTCCCGGCAAGTGCAGTTGATGTGGTTCATAAGCAGATCCACATCGTCCTGGGAAAGGCCGTCAAAGGAAGAGCCTTTGGGTAGAACGTAGCGGATGTACTCATGGGCTTTCTCGATGCGGCCTTTCTGCCAGGAAGCCATGGGGTCGCAATAGAAGATGCGGCAGCGCGGGCTGCCAATCGAAGTCTTTTCGAGGATATCCGGGTTCTGGAATTCGGAGCCATTGTCAGTTAGTACGACGGGAAGGCAGGCTTGGAAGAGTCCGATGCCCAAGGTGTTTTCCAGATGGTCAAAGACCTCGAGGACGGCGGACTGGGTGTTGTTCTGGAGCAGGAAGATCAGCAGGAGATCCAAGTCCCTGAAGAGCAAGGTGAGGAAAGTCTTGCCGCCGATTCGGCCGATGACGGTGTCCATCTCGACGATCTGGAGATCGGGGTTGTAGCCGGCATAGACCAGGAAATCGGCATAAGTCCGGTTTTTGCGGTAAGCCGGGTCTGGAGCCTTCTTTTTCCGGGACTTTCTGGGCTTGTAAGAGACTTTTCTGCGCAGATCGATGTTTCTGGCGGCGAGGTAGCCCAGGTCGATGTAACGGTAGAGGGTTCTTTTGGAGCAGGGGATCTTCTCTTTCTGGGTCGCATAGATATGGTTGATGGGCTGCCCTTTTTGGATGAGTGGAGTCAGCAGCAGGTCGAGGTCGAGCAGCTGCTGTTCGGACAGTGAAATGCCCAGGCGTGGGCTTTTGCGCAGATCCCGGCTGATGGTGTCGGCAACCGTGGCCGAGTAGAAGAACTTGGTTTTGCGGCAACCGTTCTTGGTGGGACAGGCATTGCAGACATAAGGGAATCGCAAGGGCGTCGGGCATTCGTCCCTGACGAAGTCAGGGCAAACGGTATTGCACTTGCTGCAGGCCGAACAGCGAAGATGGCAGCCCGGTTTGCAGATGCTTCTTTTCATACAGGTTTTCTTGTGGGCGCAATTGTTTATGGTCCGATCGTTAAAATGAGGCGGTTGCCGACGCGACCGAGACCTTTTGATTTCCCTGACTACTGTCGAAGGATGCTTCTTGATCTGTCCAGCCAGATCCCGGAGTCGCGTTCCCTGGTCGAGAAATTCCTGGATGACAATACGGTCGTCGAGTGTGATGCGAGGATGAGAAGATAACAGCCTTTTTCCGGACATAGTATACCTCCTGTAACCGTGCCCGCTTCCGTCATTCTTGCTGTCATTATACTCGCCAGTGCCCTTGCCAGACTAATCGCTTCCTCCCCAGTTCCGTAGTTGCATTTGATTTGTCACTTTAGGAGTAACAAAAGATACAAAATTTAACTTGACAAGCATCAAGTCCCTTGTTATAATAAAGTCAAGCTCCAGGGAATACCAAAGAGGTTATGAATCTAAAGGAGTGTCGCCGCATCCCAGATGCGGAAACGAAAAGCGATCGATGTTCTGCTTTGGCGGGGCAATTCGCAGATCAAACGGATGAACGACAATTTAAGGAGAAACGGAACCAAAAGGTTAATATCTGATGGTGAAGCGGATCGGAAAGATTGATGTTCAGACCCAAGATCGGTAATTCGTGTAAAGGGCATTCAGATGGGTTAAAGCTTCAAAAGGGTTCGCTGGAGCTTTTTTTTTATGTCATGAATTCTGAATGCCGGCCGGCCAGGACCAATTCTCAGTTTTGTCGATTTCGACAATATAGGGCAAGTTCCTTCCCTGTTCATTCACATCCATGCCATAACCGACCAAGCGGTTATAAGAAACAACAAAACCAGTATAGGCTATCGGTACGTTGATCAGCTGCTGTTCCGGATTGACAAAAAGTGAGCAAACCTTGACACTGGCTGGTTTTCTCGTCTCCAGATTTTGGACCAGGTATCCCGTGGTCAGTCCGGTGCGAATGATATCTTCGATAACTAAAACATGACGATTGGTGATATCCAGATCCAGATCCTTGGTGATGCGGACAATCCCCGTCCGGCTTGTCGTATGCGCGAATGTGCCAATAGTCATAAAATCGAGCTGAACCGGCAGGTCAATGGCCCGGGTCAGGTCAGCCATAAAATATAAAGATCCTTTGAGCACGCTGACCATGATCAGTTCCAGGCCAGCGTAATCGCGGCTGATCTGCCGGCCGATCTGGTTGATTCGTTCCTGCAGGGTCTCGGCGCTGAATAGAACGCGCGGCGTTTTAGCTGGATTCATTGAATGCTCACCTCATTTACCGGAAACGTTCGACCAGGGTTTGAAAGTCCTTCTTGTAAACAATCTTGATGTTGATCCCCGGATAAAGTTCCCGCAGTTTCTTTACCTTCTTGTTTTTCATAGTGACATATTTCTGGTTCATGGTGGTCAGTTCAATATAGGTGTCAAATTTCACTAAATAGAAATCCGGGCTGAAGGCCAGGGTTACATTCCCTTCCGAATCCCATTCGATCGGAAACATCCGGGGTTCATAACGCCATTCGATCTGATACATATCCAATATCCTGGCAAATTCCGTTTCGGCAGGATTTTTAAAAACCGGCAGACACGTCATGTGACTGCGGCAATCATTTTCAGCGGACTGTATCTCCATTTGCCGGCGGGCGTCTCTTTCCCGAAGCAAAGCCACGACCATGGCCACGCCTTCGTCAACACTGAGCGACGCGGTGTTCAGGATCAGATGGTAGTGGTCGGGATCAGCCAGATCGATTCCATGCAGCGATGCGACAAATCTCCGGTGTTTCTTGTCCGATGTCGTTAAAATGAGCGCCGCATCTTCATCAGATGCATGGTATTGCTTCTTGATCCGGGAAATCCGGGTTGGCTGCGGGGATATGATCCGGATATGCAGGGCGTCCCGGTCATTAGCAAATAAAGCCTGCGATCCGAAGCCGACCAGAATAGCCGATTGCCGCGCAGCCATGTCGTGCAGGGCGCCGCGCAGGTAATCCAGGTGGGAGATGCCTTCCCGGTTTGGGCTCAAGTAAAATTTAGCGCTTTCCATCAGCATATGCAGTTCGAAGGGATTGGCGATTGAATGGAAAAAACGGGCCAGCATGGCTTGCCGGTTAATGACTTCCCAGCCCAGCCTGCTCCCGAGCGCTTCAGCAATTTCGTCGCCCAGGCTGCCCATTTGTCTGGAGATTGTAATGATGGTCAAAGATTGTCCCCCTTCGCAGACCTTGTACGATCAGCGTCCCTCTGATTTCATTTTAACGTTCTGGAGAGCTCGCCGCAAGAACCTGGGCAAGAATGCCGAAAAACGATATCGCAGCCCTGCCGGAGCGTCCCGGCAGCGGCGGATGGCACAGCCATGCGGAACGTGCTAGAATGAAAGATGAACCGGAATATTTAGCCAGAAAGAGGCGGACTGTATGTGTGCGAAAAAAAACCAAATCAGCAACGCGTTTTATGAGAAAGAATTGCTCCGGCTACAGATCGAACTGGTGAAATTGCAAGAATGGGTAAAATTTAAGGGCCTGAAAGTGGTTGTTATCTTCGAAGGCCGGGATGCCGCCGGCAAAGGCGGCGTTATCAAGCGGATCACAGAAAGCCTCAATCCCCGCATCTGCCGGGTCGAAGCCCTCGCGACGCCGACCGAGCGGGAAAAGACACAATGGTACTTTCAGCGGTATGTCGCCCGCTTGCCGGCGGCCGGCGAAATCGTTCTTTTCGACCGCAGCTGGTATAACCGGGCTGGCGTCGAAAGGGTGATGGGTTTTTGCACGGAGGACGAATATCTCGAGTTCCTGCGATCCTGTCCGGAATTTGAGAAAATGTTGATCCGGTCCGGGATCATTCTGATCAAGTACTGGTTTTCCGTCTCTGACGATGAACAGGAAAAAAGATTCCAGGACCGGATCGACGATCCGACCAAGCGCTGGAAGCTCAGCCCGATGGANNCGACACCAAGCACTCGCCTTGGTATGTAGTCAATGCAGACATTAAAAAGCATGCCCGGCTGAACTGCATCAGTCACCTGCTCAGCCTGATCCCTTTCCAGGATCTGACGCCGGAGCCGATGAAACTGCCGCCCCGGCAGAACGATACCGGCTATGTCCGTCCGCCGATCACAGACCAGACTTTTGTGCCTGATCTTTATGCAAACAAAGCTGATCCGGATGATTAGCCTGCCAGATTCATAAAATCTGGATTTTCCGGACGATCATATTCAAGGCGCGGCTATCTGGCCGTTCAGCCTTGGCCATTCCAGCAATAGGTGCAGATCTTCTCCGGTTCCAGTCCGATCGCTTCCGCCATGTCGTCCAGGCGGTTGTATTTCAATGATGTAAAATTGAGCTTGCGGCAGATGGTGTCAACCATTTCCTGATAGAGGGGGCTCTCCGGGCTGGCATACTCGTCCAGTTTCAGTTCCCCGTGTTTCCCTTCCCGTTCTTCGATCACGCGTCGGGAAATCAAGTCGAGAACCGAGCTGGCCCGGGAGAAATTCAGGTAGGGGCACCCGAACAGCAGCGGTGGGCAAGCCGGGCGGATATGCACTTCGCGGGCGCCGCACTGGTAAAGGAACTCGGTGGTCTCACGCAGTTGGGTGCCCCGGACTATTGAATCGTCAATCAGCAGCAAGCGTTTTTTGCGGATCAGCGTATCGACCGGGATAATCTTCATCCGGGCAATCAAGTTGCGCATGCTTTGATCCTGCGGCATGAAAGAACGCGGCCAGGTGGGCGTGTACTTGATGAAAGGCCTGGCGAACGGGATGCCGGAGTAATTGGCATAACCAATGGCATGTGCGATACCCGAATCCGGAACGCCGGCGACCAGGTCAGCCTCGACGTTATCCCGTTTGGCCATCCGGGCGCCGCAGTTATAGCGGACCTGCTCGACATTCATGCCCTCGTAGGTGGAAGTCGGATAGCCGTAATAGATCCAGAGGAACGCGCAGATCCGCATCGGTTTTTGCGGCGGGCTGACTGTTTCAACCCCGTCGGCGGTAATCCGGACGATCTCGGCCGGCCCCAGCACCTGGTAATCCGTATAGCCAAGATTCAGATAGGCGAACGACTCAAAAGAAGCGCAGAAAGCCCCGTCGCGGGCGCCGATGGCCATGGGCGTTCGCCCCATTCTGTCCCGGGCTGCATAGATGCAGTCCGATGTCAGGATCATCAGGGTCAGCGACCCGTCAATAATCTGCTGCGCATAGCGGATACCCTCCGGAATGCTGTCGCACTGGTTGATCAAGGCCGCGACCATCTCCGTCGGATTGATTTCGCCGCTGCTCATTTCCAGAAAATGCATGCGGTTCTGTTTGAGCGTTTCTTCGGCCAGTTTACGGATGTTGTTGATCCGGCCGACCGTCGCCAGCGCGTAACTGCCCAGGTGCGAACGGACAATCAGCGGCTGCGGTTCAGAATCGGAAATACAGCCAATACCGAGCAGGCCGGACATTCTGCCGATTTCTTGTTCAAATTTGGTGCGAAACGGTGAATTTTCAATATTGTGAATGCCGCGGACGAATCCCTTTTCATTATAAAACGCTAAACCACCCCGGCAGGTGCCGAGGTGGGAGTGATAATCGGTCCCGAAAAAAACATCGAGAACACAATCAGTTTTTGAAACAACACCAAATAATCCGCCCATCGTCACAATCCCCCAGATCGATTGGCCAGCTATTGGTTAATCGGAGCGGCCACTGAATGATTTTACCACATAAGCAAAGATACAAACAGGGAAATTTAATCCGCCAGCAGGTCAGCCGCCGTAATCCCCAGGGCCGCGGCGATGTCAAACAGGCGGCTGAGCGGCATGTCATGCTCGCCTCGTTCATAATGGTCGATCTGCGGCTGGGAAGCGCCGATCTGATTGGCCAGTTCGGCCTGAGTCAGGTTTTTGTTCTCCCGCGCTGTGCGCAAGGCCAGGCCAATCCGGGCGGTAATCCAGATATTTTCCTGTTCGGTCACGAGAATATCCCTTCTTCCCTTAAATGTTACCTGTTTTTACAAACGTTCAACCTCATAGGTCTCCCCTTTTGCTTCACCAATCAGATTCTTGATCGTGCCAAAACTGCCCAGCGAAGCAAAGAACAAGCTGACCGCAATACCAATAGTATACGCGATCAGCGGCCGATTTGACAATTACGTCCTGTTGACCGCCGCCTGCGCCTTTGCGCCTTTTAAACAACACCCTGGCTGGCATTTATTGTCAAGACCTCCGAACTGTGCTAATATGACAAGCATATATGCGTATCAGAAAGAGGATAACCTGTCATGACCTTGGCTAAAACCTTTGAATCGATGGAACTGCAGCCGGAAACCCTGGCCGCAGTACATAAACTGGGCTTTTCCGAACCGACATCCGTCCAGCAGCAAACCATTCCGCCCATGCTTGCCTGGAACGACATCATCGCCAAAGCGCCGACCGGAACCGGCAAGACTTGCGCTTTTGGCATTCCGATCATCGAGCATATTGAGTTGAACAGCCCGGGAATCCAGGTTCTGATTCTCAGTCCGACGCGTGAACTCGCCTTGCAGATTACCGGCGACCTGGAAAACCTGGCCGCCTTCAGGTCAGATATCCGGATTGCCACCATATACGGCGGCCAAAACATTGTCCGCCAACTGGATCAGCTGCGCCATAAACCGCAAATCATCGTCGCGACACCGGGACGCCTGATCGACCATCTGCGCCGCCGTTCCATCCGCCTGGACGCTGTTCATACCGTCATTCTCGACGAAGCCGACCGGATGCTGGACATGGGATTCATCCACGATGTGCGCCGGATTCTCGACCTGATGCCGAAAGTTTCCCAGATCGCCCTGTTTTCTGCAACCTTATCCCGTTCAGTCATGGATATTTCCTGGATCTACCAGCGTGACGCTATCGAAATCACGGTTGAGGAAGACGAAGCCAACAAACCGCCGATCACCCAGTTCTTCATCAATATCAACGGCAATGCCCGCGTTGCCACGATCAAAAAACTGATGCAGGATAATCAATATGAAAAGGTCCTGGTCTTCTGCAACACCAAACAGATGGTCAAGACGGTCACCCAGCATATGAAAACAGCCGGCTGCCTGGCCGACTGCATTCACGGGGACATTGAGCAGCGTGTCCGCGAAAAAGTGCTGAGCAGTTTCCGCAAAGGTTCCCTGCAAATCCTGGTCGCCACTGATGTGGCTTCGCGCGGCCTGGACATCGATGGCGTTGATGCGGTCGTCAATTATGAGATCCCGCTGGAAAACGAGCACTACACCCACCGCATCGGCCGGACCGGGCGGGCTCATCGCGCCGGAACCGCCTATACCTTCACCAATGTGGTTACGCAGCCGCGCCTGGAAGAGATTATGCGTTACACCCGGACCCCGATTGTCCCGCTCGAAGTCTGACCCCCAGGGACTACTCGGCCGGATTCTCCATGATGCCGAGGAAAACCGGCAGGCCGGTCAGCTGATCGATGATGCCATACAGGAACGGCCGGTCGAAGGCCAGCAGGATATCCGCTGACGGCAGACCCGTTTTACTGATTTCCACCAAGGTGGCCGCCGCGGCTTCGGTACCGGTCTCATTGATTTTACAGAAAGTCTTGTGTTTGATTTCGCTGATGTAAAGATCCTTGCTGCGTTCGCTGCTCATTAATGAGAAGTCGGCATCGCCGGGTTGAAAAGCCTTCCCCATCCCCAGGGCAGTCATTTCATCGACCAGGCTGTCTTCATAGTCGGTTTCAAACAGGGGCATAGACAGTTCGACTGAAGCCATGCGGGAGGACTGCAGCAGATCGGACAACAGTGTGGGCGCCGCCGATTCGGCCATTTGACGCGCCGTCTGGCCGGAAGGCGGCAATATCGCGAAGAAGGCATACTGCTCATCCGCATAGGGCAGCAGGATTCCGGTCAGGCCGTCTTGTTCCAGGTAAGCCAGGTTGTCGGTCCGATGCATGAACGGAACTGCAACCGGGCCGTCCGGGGCAGCAAAGCTTTGGTCAGCGGTATAGTTTTTGATAAAGGGCGTTTTCCAGTCAGCTTTGAAATAAATCGTGTTGATCAGGTACATGACCGCTTGCGGACTTATTTTTTCCAGAATCTTTTCGATCGTGCCCTGGGTATTCTGACTGACCCAACCATTGATGATCTGAACCGCCTCGTCTTGCGTGAAATCAAGCATCCGCGCCCCGGCCGCGAAATAATCCGCGTTCTTCTGCAGGAAGGCCGGATCGGCGTTGAAACCTTGCCGGTACCAGATGGAATTGGCGATCGTTAACCGGGTTTTCTCATCAGAGGCTGTGAGCAGAGTCTGCCAATCCCGGCAGGCCGCGTTGAGTTCATCGACCGACAATCCCCGGGCGGCAAGCGCATCCAGCATTGCCTCCCGGGTTGATGTATCGGCCCCGTTGAGAGTCATGGCCAGGGCCAGATAAACTGAAGCCGGCGAAACCAGAACGTTGCCAGGATTAACAGCGGATTCGCGAAGCAGATTCCAGGAAAATTTCGCGGCTGCCGACAAGAATTCCTGAGCCGGGGGATCCGGATTGGCCGGCTTTTCCGCTGCCTGAACACCTGCCATCAGGTCGGCGCTGACCGGTGCGGCGCACCCGGTCAGCAGCAAGGCCAGGCCGATCAGCCCGAGCGCCAGGCTATCAATAAGACGTCTTAATGTCTTCATCATATTTCAATCCCCCTTTACTGCCAGCACAGCAGCAGGCGCGGCTTATTCAGCTGGATTTTCCATGATCCCCAGAAACAGGGGCACTCCGGTTGTTGTGTCGACGATCGCATAGATGAACGGACGGTCGAAAACCAGCTGAACATCGCTGAACGGCATGCTGGTCAGACTGACTTCCACCGAAGTCACCGCGGCAGCTTCCGTACCCAGTTCATCAACCCGGCAGAAAGTCTTGTGTTTAATCTCACTGAT
>DOFA01000187.1 GCA_003532195.1 Clostridiales bacterium | reverse complement strand
CATAGCCGCCGGCGCCGGGATTGGCCAGATGGCTGGCCAGGCGCACTGATTCATCGATCGCCGCCGGATGCGGAACGCTGCGGGACCAGTACAATTGCCAGACACCGAGGCGCAGGACGGTGCGCAGCCATGGATCAAGTCCGGCCAGCGGGCGGTGGCTGACCTGCCCGATCAGCCAGTCGATCGTGTAAATCCGGCTCAGGGTGCCATAGATCATGGCTGAGGCGAACCGGCGGTCCAGGGCGCTCAGATCAGATCGTTCCAGCAGCCGGATGGAACTCAGGTTGGCATAGGCGCCCTCTTCGAGAACCGCATGCAAAACCCTGCCGGCTGCGAGGCGGGCCGCATCCAGGGTGCGGGACGAATCAGTCCGGTCAGCGCCGGCGATCATTACGGCCGCGGGATAGCAAGATCAAGCGCAGGAGACTGGCAAAAGCCACCAAAGTTGAGGCGACATAGGTCAGGGCTGCCGCCCGCAGGACTTTTTTAGCGCCGCCCAGTTCTTCGTCGGTCAGCAGGCCCTGGTCTTCCAGCACACGAATCGCACGATGGCTGGCATTGAATTCAACCGGCAAGGTTATCAGGTAAAAAAGCACGGCGCCGGCATAAAGAAATATTCCGACGCTGGTCAGGATCGGTATGCTGAGAAGGATCCCGAAAATAGCCAGATAGGGCCCAAAGGACGAGCCGATCTGGGCCACCGGGGTCAGCAGTCCGCGCAGGCGGTTGGGCAGATAACCTTCGTCATGCTGGATCGCATGGCCGGCCTCATGGGCCGCCACGCCGATCGCAGCAATTGAAGTGCTGTCATAGGTGGATTCCGACAGCCGCAGGACCTGGCCGCGCGGGTCATAGTGATCCGTCAGCTGGCCGGAAGTCCGTTCGATCGGGATACCGGTCAGGCCGTTCTGGTTCAGGATGCGCCGGGCGGCCGCCTGGCCGGAGAAGCCGCCGCGGGCACCGATCTGGCTGTATTTGCTGAAGGTGCCCTTGACGAGAGCCTGGGCGCCCAGGCTCAGGAGCAGCGCCGGAATGACCAGAACCAGATACCAGGTATCCAGCCCGTATAACATTCCGGTTGATCCGTAATTGCCGATCAGGAAATAAACTAACAGTGACATGATCATTTCACCTTGCTTCCCAGTTGCTGGCCCAGGCGGTAGTTGTGAGCGCATTCGCAACAACTCATTTTTTTGCCGGATTCCGTCTGGATTTCCAGCAGGTCGACCGCTCCGCTGCCGCAGGCAACGCTGATCGCCTGGCGGCCGCACTGGCAGATTGTACCCGGCGTCATCCGGGCTGCTGCGGCCAGAATCTCCTGATCTGTGCAGATCCTGGCTTTATAAACCTTCAGCCGGCGGTCCTGGCACCAGGTATAGGCGCCCGGCCACGGGTATGTACCGCGGATCAGGTTGTGGATGGTTCGTGCGTCGGCGGTCCAGCCGATCGCACCGCTTTCCCGGGTCATCGGGGTGATGGCCGTCGCCAGGGCATGGTCTTGCGGCATCGGCTGCAAACGGCCTGACAGCAACCCTTCTATCGCTTCCGGCAGCATTTCTGCGCCGAGCGCGGCCAGCTGTTCGCCGAGTGTCCCGGCATCTATGTCTTCAGAAATCGCCACAGCGCGCTGCAGCACGATATCCCCTGTGTCCATGCCTTCATCCATTTTCATGATGGTCACGCCGGTCACGGTCTCACCGCGGATCAGGCACCATTGGATCGGCGCCGCGCCGCGGTATGCCGGCAACAGCGACGCATGGACGTTCAGGCAGCCCAGCGGCGGCACCGCCAGGATCCCGGGCGGCAGGATCCGGCCATAAGCGGCCGTGACAATCATCTCCGGCCGCAGCGACCTGACCGCAGCCTCGAAATCCGGCGTCCGCACTTTCTCCGGCTGCAAGACCGGCAGGCCGTGCGCCAATGCCGACAGCTTGACCGGAGGGGCCTTGGGCTCCATGTGCCGGCCCTGGGGGCGGTCGGGCTGGCAGACGACGCCAACAACCGGATACTGCCCGGCGAACAGTTTCAGCAGTGCGGGCACGGCAAATTCCGGCGTGCCCATAAAAAGGATCCTGGGTTTCATTCCGAATAGAGTTCCCCTTTCACCTTGTCCCGGAACAAAATGCCTTCCAGATGGTCATATTCGTGGCAAATGCAAACGGCAAGATAGTCTTCAGCCTGCAAGGTGTAGGGATTGCCTTCGCGGTCCAGGGCTTCGAGGACCAGCCGGGCCGGGCGTTCGACCTCGCCGAAGCGGCCGGGGATCGACAGGCAGCCCTCGGTGCCGGTCTGGGAGCCTTCCGCGGAAACAATGCGCGGGTTGATCGCCACCCTGGCGCCGCCGCCATCCCGGATATCGGCCACAAACAGCCGGCGCAGAACGCCGACCTGCGGCGCGGCCAGGCCGACGCCGTTGTTGGCGTACATGGTCTGGAGCATGTCATCGATCAGATCCTTCAGGCGATCGTCGATCCGAACGACTTCGCGGCTGGTTTTTCGAAGGGTATCGTCCCCTTCCGTAATAATTTGGCGCAATGCCATGTTTTTTCAGTCCTTTCCCGTCCCTGATGCGGGCTGCAGAATAATTTCCAAGCGTTATTATACCAGAATCATTTTGAAAGATCTGTGAATCTTGTTACCGTTTGCTCACAGCATCTGGTAAGGGTCAATATCAATGCTGACAGCCGTTTTGGCAAAATCGAACCGGTCCGTCACCGGTAAAAGAAAATTCGCCAGGCTGACCGGATCGGGACCCTTCAGCACCAGGCGCCAGCGATAGCGGTCCTTGATCCGGTAGAGCGGCGCCCGGGCGGGATCCATCATCTGGACGCCCTGTGCGGACGGTTCGGATTCCAACCGGGCTTTCAGGGCTGAAGCCAGTTCCTGGCAGCGGGTCCGCGCCAGGGCTTCCTGGACAGTTGAGAGCGTGATGCTGCAGAGGCTGCCGAAAGGCGGATAATGCATGGTCTGGCGGTAAGTGATTTCCTGGCTGTAAAATCCGGGGTAGTCCTGGGCGGCGGCATATCGGACAGCGTAATCGTCGATATTGTAAGCCTGGATGACCACCTTGCCGGCGGCGTCCCCGCGCCCGGCCCGCCCGGCGGCCTGTGTAATCAGCTGGAATGCCCGCTCCGAAGCCCGGAAATCAGAGATGCCCAGCATCAGGTCAGCCGAGAGGATGCCCACGGTTGTCACATTGGGGAAATCGTGCCCCTTGGCAATCATCTGCGTGCCGATCAGCGCCGCCGCCTCGCCCCGGGAAAACTGATCCAGCAGACGGGCGTGGGCGGACCGGCCGGCCGTCGTATCCTGATCCATGCGCAAGGCCCGCAAGGGTGCGAATTCCTGGTTAAACAGTTCTTCCACCTGCTGGGTGCCGGCGCCAAACCGTCCGATCCGGGTGCTGCCGCAGACCGGACAAGATGCCGGCTGGCGCGAGACCCGCCCGCAGTAATGGCAGATCAGCAGGTTGGCCGCCGGGTCTTCCGGCGCCCCCGGCTCGCGTCCGGAACCGCCCGCGCCGTAATGCCAGTTGAGATGGCTGGTCAGCGAAACACTGCAGGATCGGCATTTTACGACATGCCCGCAATTCCGGCAGAGAATGAAACCGGCATAGCCGCGGCGGTTGATCAGGATCATCGCCTGATGGCCGGCGGCAAAGGCATCATTCATGGCCCGGCGCAGGCTTTGGCTGAATATGCTGCGATTGCCGCTGCCCAGCTCGCGGCGCATGTCCACGATTTCGGTTTCCGGCAGGACCGCCTGGCCGACCCGTTCCGGCAGCGTCAGCAAGATGGATTGGCCGGCCTTGGCCCGGTGGTAGCTCTCCACAGATGGCGTTGCCGAACCGAGCACCAGCACAGAATCCTGTCCGCGCGCGCGCAGCCGGGCGATCTCCCGAGCATGATAGCGCGGGTGGATCTCTGATTTATAGGTCGCTTCCTGTTCCTCGTCGATAATGATCAGGCCGATGTCCTGCAGCGGCGCGAAAACCGCCGAGCGGGCGCCGACGACGACCTGGACCTCCTGGCGCAGGATCCGCTGCCATTGCTCATATCGTTCAGCCGGGGTCAGCCGGCTGTGCAGAACCGCGGCGTTCGCGCCGAAGCGCGAGCGGATGCGGCTGATCATCTGCGGGGTCAGTCCGATTTCCGGCACCAGGATGATGACGCCGCGGCCCTGGTCGGCCGCCCGGCGGGCGCACTGCAGATAAACTTCAGTCTTGCCGCTGCCGGTGATGCCGAACAGCAGGTATTCGCGCCCGCTGCCGCCCGGCTGCCCGCCGGCAGCGAGCGATTCGCAGATCCGCCGGATAGCGGCTGCCTGATCCGGCGTGGGCGGGAAAGGATCGGCCGGCGTATAGTCATTTTCATCAGCCAGTGTTCGCCGGGCTTCCTGCTCAAAAAAGCGCAGCAGCTGTTTCTTTTCCAGAGTGTTCAAGACGGCGCGGCTGACCTGGCAGGCATTCATGATTTCCTGCAGCGGCGCGCTGCCGCACTCCAGCAGCAACTCGATCACACGGATATGGCCCACCCGGTCGACCGCCCCGTCGGCCAGCATCTGCGCGGCTTCTGACGGATCGCACAGTTCGGCGAGTCGGATGGTCTTGTCTTTGACCGCGGCAACGGCAGCCGGAACCATGCATTTCAAGGCGTCCCCGTATGTGCACAGGTAGCGGCCGCGCATCTGGGCCGCCAGGCGGATCTGGTCCGGAAGCAGGACCGGGCGTTCGGACAGCAGACCTAAGACCGGCTTGATGTAAAAATCAGAATCGGCGTCAGCCAGAATCGCGGTCACATAAGCCTCGACGCTGCGGTTGCCGGAGCCGAACGGTACCTGAACGCGGCTGCCGACGGCCAGGCGGCCGGCGAGATCATCTGGTATGGCATAGGTATATTCACGGTCAAAGGCGCGCGTTGATTCCCGCAGGACGATTCGGCAGAACATCGCTTCAGCCTCCTTTTCTCAATCAAACGAGTTGGGTTAATCAGCGCCGCTGGCCGGGGCGCCATTCACCCCAGCAGTTCAAAGAGGTCGATCTGGGACGATGCCGGCAGGCCTTTCAGGCAGCCGGCTTTTTCCAGGGTTTCGACGGCGGACTGGCCGATGCCCGCCCGCCGCATCAGTTCGTCACGGGATTTGAAAACTCCGTCTGCCCGGGCGCGGACAATGCTTTCGGCCATGCCCTGACTGATCGACGGGATCGCTTTCAGGGGCGGCCGGATCTGCCCCGGGCCGGCTTTGGTAAAATGAACCGCCGCGGACTCGTAGAGGTCAATCGGCAGGAAATCGATGCCGCGCAGCTGCATCTCCTCGATCAGTTCGACAATATAATAAATCTTCTGTTCGCGGTCTGGCGCCTCACGGAACGAGACCTTCAAGGCCATCCGGCTTTTTTTGATCTCGCCCGCCGGCAGGCACATCCGGCTGCTGTCGAACTCGTCGGCACGGATGGTGAAGTAGGCGCAGTAGTATTCTTCCGGATAATTGATCTTAAACCAGGCAATCCGCAGCGACGATATCGTGTAGGC
Source organism: Clostridiales bacterium (assembly GCA_003532195.1). Taxonomy (GTDB): domain Bacteria; phylum Bacillota; class Clostridia; order Saccharofermentanales; family UBA5734; genus UBA8949. Next base: position 4,139 of record DOFA01000187.1, on the reverse strand, counting down.
CGCGGCGTGCGCCTTGGGGAACATGTAGCGGATTTTTTTGCAGGAATCGATATACCACTGCGGTACCTGGCGGTCGTGCATCAGCTGTTCTTGTTCCGCGCTCAGCCCCTTGCCTTTGCGGACTTTTTCCATGATGTCGAACGCAANNCCGGCAGGCCCTTGTGGATCAGCCAGGTCATGATGCTGTCCCGGCAGCCGATGACCTCTTCAATCGTGCAGGTGCCGGACCGGATCAATTCCTGGGCATTGCCCTTCCAGACATCGGTGCCATGCGACAGGCCCATCAGCTGGACCAGGTCGAAGAACCGGCTGGGCCGGGTTTCGCGGATCATTTCCCGCGCCATGAAGGTCCCCAGCTCCGGCAGTCCGAGTGTTGCCGCGTCCAGCGGCGTCGAACCGTCCGGCAGGCCGAGTGCGGCTGTTGACTGGAAAAGCGACATAACCTGGCGGTCAGGGATCGGAATTGTCCGCACATCGACTCCGGTCAGGTCGCCGAGCATCTTGAGCATCGTCGGATCGTCATGGCCGAGAATATCCAGCTTGAGGATGGTGTCATGCAGGGCGTTGAAATCAAAATGGGTGGTTATGGTGCCGCCTTCGCTTTTATCGGCAGGATACTGAACCGGAGTGAAGTCAAAAATCTCACGTTCCTGGGCCACAACGACGATGCCGCCCGGATGCTGGCCGGTCGTGCGCTTAACGCCGATCAGGCCGCGCGACAGCCGGTTGATTTCCGCCTGGGTCGCAAACTGGTCCTTGCCTTTAAAATAACCGGACACCATCGCCTGGGCATTTTTCTCCGCGTAACCGCCGATCGTCCCCGCCCTAAAGGTGTGGCTGGCGCCGAACATTTCCTCGATGTAGTGATGGGCCCGCCCCTGGTATTCACCGGAAAAATTGAGGTCGATATCCGGCTGCTTGTCGCCCTTGAATCCGAGGAAGGTTTCAAAGGGAATGTCCTGCCCTTCCCGGGCCAGCGCCGCGCCGCATTCCGGACACAGGCGTTCCGGCAGGTCGTATCCGGAACCATAAGCGCCGGAATCATTAAATTCGCTGAAATGGCAGTTTGGGCAGATGTAATGGGGCGGCAGCGGGTTGACTTCGGAGATGCCGCAGAGCGTCGCCACCAGCGAAGAGCCGACCGAACCGCGCGAACCGACTATGTAGCCGTCTTCATTGGATTTTTTGACCAATCGCTGGGCGATGTAATACATAATGGCAAATCCGTTGTCGATGATGGAGCGCAACTCTTTCTCCAGCCGCTTCTGCACCAGGCCAGGCAGTTTGCCGGACCGCCCGTAAGCCGCCTGGGCCGTATCCCAGGTCAGCTGCTGGATTTCTTTGGCGGCCGACGCGATGATCGGCGGAAAAGATCCGTCCGGGAACGGCTTGAGGTTGGCGCCGATCCGGCCGGCTATGGCCGCCGGGTTTGCAATGACTGCCGCCCGGGCCTGTTCCGGTCCCAGATAGGCAAATTCCTCCAGCATCTCATCCGTGGTGCGGAAATAAAGATCAGCCTGTTCCTGCGCATCCTCATAGCCCATATCGGTCAGCAGGATGCGCCGCAGATCCGCATCGCGCTTTTCCAGAAAATGCACGTCGCACGTCGCGCAGACCGGTTTATGCAGCTGTTCGCCCAGCTGAAAGACCAAACGGTTCAGGCTCCGCAGATCGTCGTCGCTTTGCAGGCCGCTGGCCGGATCGCGCAGATAAAAACGGTTGTTGGAGAGCGGCTGGATCTCCAGGTAATCGTAGAAGCGGGCCAGCCGAATGATTTTCGGGTCGCGCAGCCCGGCCCCAGCCTTGGCCGGGTCGTTGCCGGATTCCCGGTACAAGGCCAGAACCGCCTGGAACACTTCGCCGGATTCACAGGCGCTGCCGATCAGCAGGCCGGTGCGGAAATACTGGAGCAGGCTGCGCGGTATACGGGGGCGGCTGTGAAAATAACGGACATGCGACAGGGAGACCAGCCGGTAGAGGTTGTACAGGCCGACGGAATCCTGGGCCAGCAGCACCAGATGATAAACCTGGCGTTTGTGGTCGAGAATCTCCGCCTCGGTTTGCAAGCCCAGCAAACGGTTCAAGCTGTCCAGGCTGTCCGCGCCGCTGCGCTGCCAGAGCGCGGCGAAAATCCGGCCGCAAGCCAGGGCGTCGGCATCCGCGCGGTGCTGCTGCTCCTGGCCAATCCCAAGATGGGAGGCAACCGTGTTCAGCTTGTGGTTAGCCAGTTCCGGCAACATGGCCCGCGCCAGGGCCAGGGTGTCAATCAGCGTCGGATTGAATTTCAAGCGCAGATCGGATTCGTTGGGGATCCGGAAGCCTTCGTAGCGCAGAAAAGACAGGTCAAAAAAAGCGTTATGCGCGGCGACCGGATAATCGCCGATAAACTGGTGCAGCTGTTCCAGGGCTTGTCGCGGTTCGGGCGACCCTTGCAGCATTGCGGTTGTGATTCCGGTCAGTTCCTGGGATTTCGGCGGAACCGGAATTCCCGGATTGACCAGGGTGACCAGCGAATCCGCCGGCACGAAACCGCCCTGGCCGTCCGGCCGGAATCGGACGGCGGCAATCTCAATAATGCGGTCGGCAGACGGATCCAAGCCGGTCGTCTCAACGTCGACAGCGACAAACCCTTCTCCGAGGCCGTTTTCTTCTGTCAGCCAGGCCACTGCGGGGCCGTCGTCAACCAGATAGCCTTCCATACCGTAAATGACTTTGATATCCCGGCCGCCGCGGGCCAGTTCTTTTCTGGCTGCCGCAGCCTCGGGAAAAGCCTGGACCACGCCGTGGTCGGTCACCGCCACGGCGCTCTGGCCGAAGGAAGCCGCCAGGCGGATCAGATCGCCGGCATCGCAAACTGAGTCCTTGGCGCTCATTTTGGTATGCGCGTGGAGTTCAATCCGCTTGACAGGCGCCGTATCCTGGCGTTCAGGCTGCCTGGCCGCCGTCTGGATGCCCGTCACTTTAGCCTGAAGGTCCTTGGCGAACTGGGAGTCAAAGGCAATTTCCGCGTTCAGCCTGATCCAGGCTCCCTGCAGGCTGGCCTCAATCGTTTCCCGGTCTTCCGGTTTGATGAACAAAATGCAGCCGATCGAGTTTTCATAGTCGGTCAGGGAAAATTTCAGGAGGACCCGGGTGCCGTTGCTGATCTCCCGGCCTTCCAGGTCGAAAACCTCGCCTTCGATCTGCACGAGTCCGGATTCGGAATTTAAACCGGATATTGGCGCGCGGATCAATTCAGGGCGGATCTTGCCCCAGATGACTCCTTCCGGTTTAGGTTGCCGGCGCAGCGAAGGCCGGCCTGGCGGGCTCGAAGAATGACCGGAATTGCCTTTGCCGCCGGGTTTCGCCAGACTGTTGGTTTTCGCTGCGCTGACGGGTTGCGCTGTATTGTTGGACTTCGCTGTTCCGCCGGGTTTTCCTGTATCGCCAGGATTTGCCGTCCCGCTTTCAGCCTGGGTATAAGCCAGCATCTGGTTGGCCTGATGCAGATGCCCGTCATTCATCTGCCGGGTATAATCGGAAAGGTCGCTTTTATCCGGCTGCAGCGTGAACGCGGTCCGGGCGGCTATATGGTTGCAGAACAGGCTGTTCAGCGCCGCCAGCCGGCTGTCGTCGCATAACGAGCAGCACGCTTCGCTCAGGCGAATCCGCACATGGTCCCGCTCCGGCTGAAATTCCGCCTGGGCCAGCATCGAGGCCAGAAATGCGTCCTGCTTCCACAAATGGCGCATCAGCCAGGGACTGAGCGACGCGGCATACCGGCTGCTGGCATCCGGCGGCATATGATCGCCATAACGTTGGCAGATAATCACTTCGTTAACCGGAATGGCCTGTTCCATTGCCGTTTCCATCTGGCAGAGCAACTCGGCCGGACAAGGCTTTTCCAGCAGGCAGTCGAGCAGAATCCGGCCGTCCGGGCGTACGGTCAGATGGGTCAGCAGGCCGCCGATTTCCTGCGCCGATTGGCGGATCCGGCTGTCGGCGCCCAGGCATTCAAGAAGATCTGCCAGCGCAGCCGGAATTCCGTCGCGTCTCAAGACGATTGGCCGGATGATTCCCGGCACACCTGATTGACTTCCTGCATTAAAGCTTCGACTGCTTCGCTCTCCGGCACTTTGCGGATGATTTCCCCATGGCGG
>DOFA01000183.1 GCA_003532195.1 Clostridiales bacterium | reverse complement strand
CGGCATCATGATCTTGCATATATTTGACCTGGCGTTCGACTTTTCCGGGCAGGTATTCATCATCGTCATCCAGAAAGGTGATAAAGTCACCTGTCGCTTGATCCATGCCCCTGTTTCTGGAGAGCGATCCGCCGATGTTGGTTGGATTCTGGAGATAACGTACTGTGCCGGCTGGCAAGGACTCGATATATTTTTTGATATCCGGCCTTGACTCGAAAGAATCGGGGCTGTCATCAATCACGATGATTTCAATATTCTCATAAGATTGGGATCTGACCGAATCGATGGAACGGGCAAGATATTCTACGGGACGTTTATAAGTCGGTATAATGACACTGACACGCTCATTCATCGGCTAAGATCCTTTCCACGGCCGTATCCTGACGCAACCGGACTAATCATTCTCTATATGCCCGATCTTTCTGCCCTGTCCGCCGGCTAACCGGTCTGTCAGCACGATTTATTTACATCAATCGGCAGACAGAGCTTGCATATTCAATGTTACGAACATTCCATTCGCACGAATTTTTCACTCGTCAGATTATTATCAAAGTAATTCATCTCGAACAGTTTGTCAAGCGAAACGTCCGCATTATTGATTAAATTTGTGTAATCAAAAAAGGTTTTTAATCGGCTTCCCTGACCCCGTCGCCACGGTCGGCAATTGAATTCGTTTTAATAAAAATATACATAATATAATTATATTGTCCATCAGCGAAGCTCCGCGAATTGGTCCCGGTAATGAGGATATAGGCTTTGATGCTGGATAATCCAGTCTTTCATTTCGATGACCATCTGCTCATAGCTGGGAACTTGAAACGAAAAATCATGCCGATTGTTAATCAGCGATTTATTGACCTTGGATTCCGGATTGGGTGTGATCTTGATTTTCCCATGGCGCAGGATTCGATTGAAGAGCATAAGCAAGTCATACTTGCTGATCACAGTGTTATTGACCAGGTTGTAGATCCCGGTCAGGTTTTCACTGGCAGCGCGTTCCATAGCCCGGGCCAGGACCAGCGTGGTCACGCCGGTCCAGATGGCTTGGGAGTAACCTTGAACGGGTTCGTTCTGCCGCATGAACCAGTTAAACAGGCCAATGCCGTTTTCATTGATGTCCGGGCCGATGATCGAATTGCGAAAGGTCAGGTTCACGGAATCATCAACCTCTCCCAGTGCTTTGGTCCGGTCATAGAAGGTTTCGCCGTCACGGAAGCTGTGCTCATGATACTGACCGGATTTTCCGGAGAAAACACAGTCGGTGCTCATATGGATCAGCCGGGTTCTGGTTCCGGCAATCGTGCCGGCGACAAAATGGGGCAGATAGCTGTTTAAATAGACGGCTTGGGCGGGATTGCGGTCGCAGGCCTGGTTCAGGATACCAATGCAATTGATCACCCGGTCATATCCACCTTCCAGGATCACCGACTTCAACAGAGCGCCGTCCAGGGCATCGCCGATAATGTTCCGGCAGTACGGAAAGGGGCTGGTCGTGAAAGTCGTGACATCGTGCCCTCGTTCCTGCAAGTAGATGGCTATAGTATGACCGGCCATCCCGGTCGCGCCTAAAACCAGGAATTTCATTTTTCGTTCTGCCATTTTGCAAGCTCCTCCTGGATATATTTAAGGGGCAGCAGTTTTTCTTTTATCTCCGCAATATTCAGCCGGTAAGTATTATGGGAGTTGTATTCGTCCATCATGGACAGGCTTTCATTCCCTTCGATATAATACTTGTCGTAATTTAAATCCCGGTTATCTGCAGGAACGCGAAAATAGCTTCCTTTATCCTCAGCTTTAAAATACTCTTCTTTGGTCAGTAAAGTTTCATAGACTTTTTCGCCGTGCCGCGTACCGATGATCTTGATTTCATGCGTCGGATCAAAAATCTGGCGGATCGCTTCGGCCAAATCGCCAATAGTGCTGGCCGGCGCTTTCTGGACAACTGTATCGCCGGTACAGGCATTTTGGAAAGCAAAAGTGACCAGTTCAACCGCTTCTTCAAGGTTCATCAAAAACCGGGTCATATTCGGATCAGTCAATGTCATCGGCTGCCGGCTCCGGATCTGATGGATAAACAGCGGAATGACCGAACCGCGCGAAGCCATGACATTGCCGTACCGGGTGATGCAGACAGTTGTCTTATCCGCCGGAACAGCACGGGATTTCGCGATGATTATTTTCTCCATCATCGCTTTGGATATGCCCATGGCATTGATCGGATACGCCGCTTTATCCGTGGACAGGCAAACACATCTTTTCACGCCAAACTCAATGGCCGCTGTTAAAACGTTCTCCGTACCGAGAACATTGGTTTTAACCGCCTCCAGCGGAAAAAACTCGCAGGAAGGCACCTGCTTCAAAGCTGCGGCATGAAAAAGATAATCGACCTCATGCATCGCATTCCTGACGCTGGATATATCCCTGACATCGCCGATGTAATATTTGATTTTATTGTTTTGATAGAGTCGGCGCATGTCATCCTGCTTTTTCTCGTCGCGTGAAAAAATCCGGATTTCCCTAATGTCGCTCTGTAAAAACCGATCCAGCACTGCGTTGCCGAAACTGCCGGTCCCACCGGTTATCATGAGCGTTTTACCTTTAAACATAGTCCAGGCCTCCCAATTTCAAGTTCTTAATCTCCATTTTCGTATATTTTGGCTGCAAAACGCAGCGGGGCTATAAAACCAACCCATTAGCAACCATTACAATAATTTAGTTATACAACTTTCCCACCCCGCTGGGCGGGCAGGCTTTTCAGGCGCTGCGGTGCACATTGGTCTAATTCCCCGATTGCGCTGTTTCGGTAGCGCGAATGGAATCAGCCAGATCATGAATGCAATAGGCATAGTCATAATAATCTGACAGGCTTAAATCATAGGCCAGATTGCCGAATGTTCTGCTGATTAAATGGACGCGTTTACCCAGAAGCCGCAGGAGCGGATTAAACAGACGGATCAGTCTGATTTTCTTGCCGCGGACTTCCGCTATAAGCCTGACTATCTCCGAAGTGCTGGCATGTTCGCGATTTTGCGGATAGAAAATTCCCGCCGCCTCGTGATCGACCGTGAGGCGGATGAATTCGCACAAGTTATCAATATGAATCAAACTCCGCTGATTGCGGATATCCGGAAAAAGCGGGAATGAACCGGCGAATTTCGCCAGTTTGGGGTAATTGCCTTTCGATCCCTTGCCGTAAACCATAGGCGGCCTGATAATGGCCACTCTAAACTGATCTGATTGCAGGGCGAGCAAACCTTGTTCCGCCTGCAGTTTGCTGCGGCCATAATCATTGGACGGTTCGGGCTTGGTGTCCCGTGAGATTATCTTGCTGATGCCAATCGGCGAACTATCGCCATAAACAATGATCGAACTCATAAAGATAAATTGCCTGACGCCGTCACTTTTCGCTTTCCGGGCAGTTTCAAGGGTCAGGTCCCGGTTGACCCGTTCATAGAGCGGCTTCAGCTTGGGATCGAAGGAAACGTGTGCTATCCCCGCGACATGGAAAACCGTGTCGAAGGCTGACATGTCGAAGTACCTCCAGTTATCCTCCTGCATGTCAATGGTTGTAAATTGATAATCTGTGTTAAGCCGCATACACCAGTTTTCAAATGAAGTTCCGATAAAACTATTTTGACCGGTTATTAAGATTCTTTTCTGCATATTCATTCTTACCTCGATGAAGTGTCACCATTTGCTGGGGTCGGAGATTCTGCCGGAACGTCAATCATCCCGGTGCCGCCTTCGACCACGCCTTCCGACTTCAAGGCGCTCCTGATCGTTCCCAGGAAACAGCGAAAATCCATGATCGGGCCGATTTTTCGGCAATACTCGCCGTCCAGCATCGCCTTGACCGTAATCGGCAATTCGTCGCGTCCGTTAATCTGCGCCCACCCGGTCAGTCCCGGCCTGACATCATTGGCGCCATATTTGTCGCGTTCGGCAATCAAATCGTCCTGGTTCCATAAAGCCGGGCGCGGACCGATCATGCTCATTTCCCCTTTAATGATGTTGAAAATCTGCGGCAGCTCGTCCAGGCTTGATTTACGCAGAAATTTTCCGATCTGGGTTATGTATTGTTCCGGTTTCTGCAAAAGATGCGTCGGCATGTCCTGAGGTGTGTCCGTCCGCATGGTGCGGAATTTGTAAATCACAAAAGTTTTTTTATGAATGCCGACCCTTTTTTGCCGAAAGAGAATTTTCCCGGGTGATTCGATCTTGATGATCAGGGCGATCACCGCCAGAACAGGCAAAATGACGAGAAAGCCGATTGATGCGATCAAGAGATCCAACGAACGTTTCATAACGTCACGATAGAACATATTATACCTCTGCTTGATCCAGGGTTAGCTTTACTCCCTGTTTCATGCTGTCCAGAATCCATTCTGTCAAATCTGACAACTCCGCGCTGTCACTGCGAATAATTGCCTTGAGATGATGTAATTCCAGGTTCAGCTGCTCCATGTCCTGAATCGGTTTCAGGACAAAGATCTTTTCATGGCTGGTATTGTTCATGCCTTCCATGTCCTGATAAAGCTCTTCATACATCTTTTCGCCCGGGCGCAAGCCGGTGAATTCGATTATAACATCAACATCCGGCTCAAGCCCGGACAGGCGGATCAGATCGCGGGCCAGATCAGCGATTTTTACCGGCTGGCCCATGTCCAGGACAAATATCTCGCCGGATTCAGCCATGGCGCCGGCTTGAATGACCAGCTGGGCTGCTTCAGGTATGGTCATGAAATAGCGGGTGATGTCCGGGTGTGTGACAGTCACGCGGCGTTCGTTCTTGATCTGCTGCTTGAACAGCGGGATCACGCTGCCGTTGCTGCCCAGCACATTGCCGAACCGCACCGCGGCAAATTTCGTCTGAGGATACTGATGGGTCAAGGACTGGATGATCAGTTCGGTGATCCGTTTGGTGGCACCCATGACATTGGTCGGGTTGACCGCCTTGTCCGTCGAGATCATGACAAACCGCTTGGCGCCGCTTCGGGCGGCCGCTTCCGCCACATTCAGCGTTCCGAAGACATTGTTCTTCACCGCTTCGCCCGGGCTGTCTTCCATCAGGGGAACATGTTTGTGGGCAGCGGCATGGAAGACCACGCTCGGACTGTATGTGTCACAGATTTCCTGTACGCGCTGCCGGTCACGGACCGAACCGATCAGAATCTGGAGATCCAGCTGGTTGCCGTAAAGACCCTGCAATTCGATCTGCAGATTATAAGCGTTATTCTCATAGATATCAAATACAATTAGTTTTTTAGGTTTATAAACAGCGATCTGGCGGCAGATTTCCGATCCGATCGACCCGCCGCCCCCGGACACCAGAATGACTTCGTCCTGCAGATAACTGCTGATTTCTTCGGTATTCAAGTGGACTTCGTCCCGCCCGAGCAGTTCTTCAATTTCAACTTCGCGGATTTCAGAAATACTGATTTTACCATCAATCAGATCGGAATACCGGGGAACAGTTCGCAGGATGCAGCCGGTCTGATTGCCGATTTCAACGAATTCGCGGATTGTCTTCCGCGACGCGCTGGGGATCGCCAGGATGATTTCATCGACGTGATAGGCTTTGACCGCCTGCTGGATCATCTCCCGGCCGCCGATCACGGGGACGCCGAGAATGCGGAAAGAATGGATTGCCGGATTATCGTCAATGACGACCACCGGCTGATAGTGATCCGAGTACTGCTGCATTTCACGGATCAGCTGGCTGCCGGCCTGGCCGGCCCCGACAACCATGATCCGGCTGGCGTTCTTGCGGCTGCGGAAAAAAGGTATTTTGTCCGGATTGCCCTGACCACGCCGTTTGACCATCAAAAACAACATTCGGTAGCCAACCCGGTAGCCGGTCAGGAGCAGCATCAGCATCATGGTGTATATCGCATAGACGGTATAGGGGAAACGGCGCCCGGTCAGAATCATGACTGCGCTGACCAGAATCGTAAAAACGCCGGCGGCGGCGATCATGATCGCATATTGCCTGACGCTGGCATAGCGCCAGATCTGATTATAGATACCGATGAAATAGAAGACAATCGGCGCGCTTAATATAAAGAAATACCAGCTGTGCTGTAGCAGGACCTGATAGTATTCCGGTATTTGCCAGTCAAACCGCAATCCCAGGGCAACAGGCAGGGCTGCTGCGGTTATGATCATATCAATGAGAATTTGCAGGGCGGTCCGCAAACTCATCCGTTTGACAACTTGCATGAAACTAATTTCTCCTGTTTCTGAAGGCCATACGCCTGAAATACTCAGCCGCAATCTGTTCTGATTGTTTGACTGTCAAAGACCAATTATAGCAAATTTCCGCCGAAATTCAATCAGAACATATCGCGGCGGTTCAGCCACCAGATCGTAAAACCTGTAGCCAGAGCGCTTAAAGCGATCGTGATGATGAACGGCCAGTGGTCGGCGGCAAATCCAGCGCTGAACGGGAATTTGACATTCTGGCCGAAAAAGCTGTAAATAACGGTCGGAACTGAAAGGACAATCGTCATGGCAGCCATGAATTTCATGACGACGTTGAGATTGTTGGAAATAATCGATGCATAAGCATCCATGGTCCCATTGATGATTGAAGCGTAAATGTTCGCCATTTCCAATGCTTGCCTGTATTCGATGATCACGTCTTCAAGCAGATCCTGGTCTTCTTCATATTGTTTGATGAATTTGCCGCGCATCAGTTTTTCGAGAACCGATTCGTTGGATTTGAGCGATGTCGAAAAGTAGATCAGCGATTTGCCCAACTCCATCAACTTAAACAATTCCTTATTGCTGATCGATTTGCTAAGCTGGTGCTCGGCGGCATCGATTGTCTTGTCCATGAAGCGTAAAAATTTCAGATAATCTTTGGCGCCGGCATACATGATCTGGAAAGTGAAGCGGGTCCGGTAGCCGGTAACAAAATCGCGCACCCGGTTATTCTTGAATTGTTCGAGAACGGCCGCTTCGCGCAGGGATACGGTAACCAGGCACTTGCCTGCCAGAACAATGCCGACCGGTTGGGTTTCATACTTGGAGTTATTGCCTTCCCTCCTGATGTACGGGAAGTCGGCGATGATCAGAACGTTGCCGCTATCCTCATCGATATCGATGCGCGGCCGCTCTTCTTCGTCCAGAGGGTAACGGAGGAATTCCGGAGGCATCGCCAGGGCTTCCTCGACGATTTTCAGCTCGTCTTCCGTCGGCGCCGACAGATTGATCCAGCAATCCGGGCTGATCGTGTCCGCCCGTTCGAGCTCGCTCACCATCCGTCCGTTGATGTTCTTCACACAGGTTTGATAAATCTCGAGCATGAAAAATCCCTCCTTCCCTGACCGATCCGCCTTTCGCCGGGCAGATCGGAGCAATATGCAAAAAGCCTGTCGGACCTTCATCCGGCAGGCTCGTTGGTTCAGGTTCGCCCTGGCTGGCAGAGAATCCTGCCCGAATATCAAATATTCGCCAGACCCGTCCACATCGAGCTTTGGCACTGTGTGACTTTAGACGTGCGGCTGCCGCCGGTCCAGCTGCATTAGATTAAGCCTTAATCCGGCAAAACCTGTTAACCCATTGGCGTCTCTCGACGTTTCCGGGCAGCAGCATTTGTTCACACAGAAGCCTCACCTAACAAAGGGTGTTGCAGGCACTTCTGCAGCAAATTGATTATATTCTTTCAAATACTGGCTGTCAACGGAATTTCCCGGCGCAAAATTACTGATTTACAGCCAGATTGAGGAGCAAGATTTTTGCATTTTACCTAATCAATAAACGCTTGATTCAACCCGTTGAGCCGAAGCCGCCGCCTCTGTCCCTGCCAACGGTTTCCGGAGCGGGATGCGGCTGAAAATCGGCCTGGAGATATCGGACAAAAACCATTTGGGCGATGCGATCTCCGGGTTCAATATAGATTGTTCCCCAGGGATTGCCACGCGAATCCAAATAAATCATAAATTCAGCCAGTTCCGGCAGATTGGCGGCCAGAGCTGGCCAATCAGCCGCCGTACTGCCGTCCGGGCAGGGATCAGCTTGCTGCAGATAGGCGGCCAGGCTGACCCGCCGGCAGGCGGTTAATTCCCGGATCAGCTCCGGCGAGGCGGCTATCTGCTCGGGCAAGCGGCTAATGCTGTTCGTATTTTGCAGCAATACGCCTACATCGCAGCGATAATCGCTGTCAATAGTGCCCGGCGCGTTGGGCAGGCGCAGCCCCGTGCGCAGAGAAAGACCGCTGCGTGGCCGGATCTGGGCTTCAACGCCCGGTTCCAGAGCGATTACCAAGTCAAGGGGCAGGATCCGGCATTCACCCGGACGCAGGGCAAGCGGCACTGCCGCAAAGAGGTCGCAGCCGGCTGAACCGGCTGTGGCGTACAGCGGAAGGCGGCCTGCGTCGCCGGTTCGATAATAGACTGTGGTTGATTCCTTCATGTATCTATGTCCTCCAGATTTCCTGTCTGACGATCCTGTCCCGTTCTGATCCCGCAACCTAGCCTGGCCGCGATTTGTGCAGTCAGGATCCGGAATCGGCCGGCAATCTGACCGCGGGACTCCGGATCCGCAGCTTGATGCAACCGATGCGCCAATCCGGTCAACAAACGGCATTCATCAGGTGTCTCCTGTAAAAAGTACAATCGCAGGATCGGCCGGCTCCATTGCGCCAGTCCGGCTGATTCCCTTTGCTCCAGCAAATTGCCCGCTGCCGCGGCGGCGCTGAGTAAATCGTGACTGAATATTTCACTGCAGCAGATCCGCGGATGCGGCAACAGCGGGAATTGGCGGCGCTGTTGATCTTCCAGGTAAAAGAGATCCGCCTGATCCGGCCCTCCCCCGTTCCCGACTGTTTTTCGGCAGATCCGGCAGCCAGGCAGATTCTGGCCAATCGGGCAAAACCGGCTGGACATGGCGCGCAGACGGCCATATAGCGGGATTTCAAGCGTAATGCCGCAACCGGCGGCTGCAGGTTGCAGCTCCCGCAGCTGGGCGATTGAGAGTTCCGGGGACGGGCTGGCAATTTCGGCTCCGATAGCAGCATAGTAGTTTAAAGTTTCCTGGTTATAAATATTCGCGCCGGTATCTGCAGACAAAATTAGTTTTCTTTTATCCTCAAGCGGCGCTGCCAGATAATCAAGGCCCGGATGGCCGCAGCAAAGTCCGTCTAAACCCCAGTCTAAAAGCCGGGACAGCAATTCCGGCCGCAATCGGCCGGCCAGGCCGGTGGTTATGGGCGGCAGCCAAGCCATGATGGCCGAATCGGATTCTATTTGGCGCAGGCGGCGGATCCAGCCGGCTGCATCCGGTTCGCTCAAGCTATAAAGCGGCAGATAATGAATGCTGGCTCCGCAAGCCGCCTGTTCCGGTTCCGGCGGCAAATTAAGCCAGTAAGCGGACACCTGGCCAAGTTTTGCCCCAGCCGCGCCGGTCGGTCGAATCCGGGGCTGTGAATTTGCCAGCGTCGGCCAGCCGGCGGTAAAATCCGCGGGCAGCGTCCCCCGGCAGCTGTTGACCAGAGCATCTGCCAGATCAGCCAGGGTTTGGCGGCGTAAATGGTTCAGCTGTCCAATCGATAAATGCACCGGCCCGTCCTGGTTTACACTGATAACTTTGAACGGCGTGCCTCCGGATTTACCCAGCTGTTGAGCAACCCGTTCCGGAAACAGGGCGGCTACTGGTTCCGCGGCCAAGCTCGTTGTGACGGCTGTTTGCCCCTTTGGGTTCGGTCTGATCCCGCACACGGCTGATGCGGTTAACGTGACAGCTCCGGCTGTCGCATCGCCTTTGATCGATATAATCACATCGGTTCGGCCTTGATCCGCCTCGCGGACTTCCTGTTCAACCCGTCGTTCAGTCATGCGGTATACCCGGTCCCCGATCATGAACCGTGACAGGATATCCGGATGAAAGCCGCGAATCAGCAGCAAGCCCTTTTCCGATCCTATATCGCCGATCGGTGCGCTGGCTATTTCCTGATCGGCGCCTATTCGTCGGACAGCCAGAACATCGCCCCGCGCTGGACCATCGGCAAACGGCCATTCCGGATCGGGTTCCACCAGCAAGGCACCTTGCCCTGGTTCGCAGCCGGCGACAGCGCCCAGTGCTACGCCAAAGCTTCCCGCCGGGCTTCCGGAGAGAAAATCCTTCTGCGCGCGGCCGCTGATATAGCGATCTGTAAAACTGCCGCCGCGGTTGAAGGCCTGCAACAGACGATTGCGCCCTTCCTGATTGGCTGCCGGATCCGAGAAATCGCCTGTATCATCTGAAATGATGTCCAACCGGTCCAGCGCGGCGCGGTAAGCTGACGTCGCCTGACCTACATAAGCGCCGCTGCGCAGTCGGCCTTCGATTTTCAGCGAAGACACACCAGATTGCCATAAACCCGGCAAATAATCCAGAAGGCATTGATCACGGGGACTAAGCCAAGGCACAGCCATGGATCCGGTCGCCAATCCGGCTGCCGAATCCCCTGTGTGTGCTTTGATACCGCTCTTTTCCGCCGGCAAAGACCTTTGTTCTTGCCCGCGCAAAATCCACGGCAAGCGGCAAGGCTGAGCGCAGGAGCCGCGATTGCCGCTGCGCCCGCCGATCAGGCTGCTGAGCAGGCATTGGCCGGAATAGCAGACACAAAGGGCTCCATGGATAAAGACCTCGGTTTCGATTCCGAGCCTTCGTGCTTGTGCGGTCAACTCGCGGATTTCCGGCCCAGAAAGCTCCCGGGGCAGGATTATCCGCTTTATACCCAATCGGGCAGCGGCCTGCAAACTCTCTTGGTCGGCGAGCGTCATTTGCGTACTGGCATGCAGCGGCAATACTGGCAAGCTTCTTTGCAGCGCTGCGGCCAGTCCGACATCCTGGACAATGACTGCGTCAATCCCTTCGGTATAAGCGGCGGCAGCCAACTCCAGCGCTGCCTGACCCTCGGAGTCGGCAATCAGGGTATTCAAGGCCAGATAAACCCGAACTGACCGCTGATGGGCATAAGCCAGTCCTTCAGCCAGCTCTTTCAGGGAAAAATTCTCAGCACTGCCGCGAGCACTGAAACGGCTGGCACCCAGATAAACCGCATCAGCGCCATTGTTGACAGCGATTTTCAGGATTTCCAGATTGCCAGCCGGCGCAAGCAGTTCCGGTTTGCTGGCCGGAGCGGTCCGAATTTTTCCGGCCAGGTTAATCAAATCATCGCGATTCGGGCTTGACATCAGCATGATGCTCCGGCGGATTTTGCCATTTGCCGGCGCGAAGATAATCATCCAGATTAGTCTGTGTCAAATGGGCAGCTGTGCCATTTGCCGCAGAGTCCTCCGCGTAAGCTTTGTCGTCATTGAAGTCGATATCTGCTGGCTCTGTTCGAACAGGCGATGGCGGCGATGGCGGCGACGCTTGAGCCTGCGGTGCAGCCGGTGTTTTTTGGGCCAGGAGCGATTCCAATTCCTGTAGCCGGGCATTCAAACGCAGCAGCTCTTTTTTCATCTCCCAGTTTTGCTCCCGCATGCGCATAAGCTCTTTTCTAGCTTCGGCAGCCTGCTTTTCCGCTTCATTTTTCTGGTTTTCCAGAGCGCCATGCTGTTGTAAAACACGGGACAGCTCATCCAAACTGTTAACCAATGCCAAAATGCCGGCCATATTTAAACTAAGCTGCGGATTATTCTGCATCATCCGACGGATCATTTCATCCGCTTTGGCGGCAATCTGCCGGGTATAGATCTCGTTCTCAGCCGAAACCAGCTGGTAGCTCATACCGCCGATCCGGACACTAATTTTCTTGATTGGTTCTGCCAATGAGGCTCACCTCGCTTCATCCATCCTGCCGCCGGGCAGCATCATATTTTTAGTATAAGACAGATTCCGCAGAACGGCAACGGCTGAACAGAATCGGTGTTGCTAAACAAAATCATATTTATTGAATACGGGCTTGAAACAAGGGATGCCCCGGTCGTCAGAGCATCCCTTGTTTGTGCTTTCGATTTGTCCCCTCGCGCGGGACGTCGTTAACTTGCTAAAGGCCGGATCACGTCAGGATCAGGAATCAGTCTGGCGGGCAAAACGGGCTTTCAGTTCCGCCAGTTGCTTTTTCATCTCCTCAGGCAGGCGATCGAATCTAGCCAGATGTTCTTCGACACCTTCGATTTCATCAGCCCAGACATTTTTATCAATGCTCAGCAGGCCTTCCACATCCGACTCGCTAAAGTTTTCCAGGCCTGATAGATTGATATCTTTGGCATATGGGATATAGCCGATCGGGGTGATGCGAGCATCAACCTGATCATTGCAGCGTTTCAGGATCCATTCCAGGACCCGGAAATTGTCGCCGAAGCCGGGCCAGATGAAGTGGCCCTGGCTATCCGTGCGGAACCAGTTGACATTGAAGATTTTCGGCTGGTGGGCGATCTTTTGCCCCATGTCCAGCCAATGCTGGAAATAATCTCCCATGTTATAGCCGCAAAACGGCAGCATGGCCATAGGGTCTCGTCTGACCACTCCAACAGCACCTGTCGCGGCCGCAGTCGTCTCGCTGGCCATTGTGGCACCGACAAATGTCCCGTGCTGCCACCCGAAGGATTCGTAGATCAGCGGAGCAAGCTTTGCGCGACGCCCTCCAAAAAGGAACGCCGAG
>DOFA01000193.1 GCA_003532195.1 Clostridiales bacterium | reverse complement strand
TCGGCGATTCGGGATCTGACATGGAGACGGCTGTCAATGCCGGCATGATCCCGATCGGCGTCCTTTGGGGATTCCGTTCGGCCGGGGAGCTGCAAACCCATGGGGCCCGCCGGCTGGCGGCAAGTCCGGCCGACTTGCTGCATCTGCTGTCAGGAGATGCCCAGATATGAAGTTGTTGCGTTTTTTCAAACATCCATCCTGGTACCTCTGGCTGCTGCCGGCCTTGTTCGCCTTCGGCGCCCAGCGGCTGCTGGCCAGATTTCCGGAAGTGGCCGAAGAGATTCACGCGCGCCGGCTATTCCGCTGGTTGTCGCTGCCGATCGCCGCGCTGACCTCCCTCGTGCCGTTTTCGCTAACCGAGCTGCTGCTGGTTGTTGGCTGTCCATTGCTGCTGATCGGTTTGATCATCTGGCTGGTCCGACTGATCCGGCGTCCCAGCCTGCGGTCCAGGCGCCGGGCGCGCGCCGGACGCCTCGCGCGCCGGCTGGCCTGGTGCGCCAGCCTGGCTTATCTGTTTTTCATGTTGCTGCACGGTTTCAATTACGCGCGGCTGCCGGTCAGCGACAGCTTTAACCTGCCGGTCCGGGAACGGGACGCGGATGACCTGATGGAAGCGGCGGTCTGGCTGACCGGACAGGCCAGCCTGTTGCGCCAGGAGTGCCTGGAGGATGAAAACGGCGTTTTCGAGCTCCGCTCCGGAATCACCGGGACCTTGAAAACGGCACACGAAGGATATGACGCGGCCGCTCCCGCCTGGCCGCTTCTGGACGGTCCGGCGATCCGGCCGAAAAGCGTTTTACTCTCGCCCTACTGGTCCTACACGGGTATCACCGGCATGTATTTTCCTTTTTTTGTCGAATCCAACATCAACACGGATGCCCCGGAGTACTCGATTCCGGAGACAATCCTGCATGAAATTGCCCACACCCGCGGCTTTGCCAGGGAAGACGAGGCTGGCTTCCTTGCCTTTCTGGCCGGCGTGGCCCATCCGGATCCGGATTTCGCTTACTCAGTTCTGCTGGATGCGGCGGTCCGCTGCTTGAATTCCCTCTACGCTGCCGACCCCGAGGCGTGGAAGCAGGCCGCCGCCAACCTGAGCGAAGCCGCCTGGCGCGACCTGTCGGCCGGGGGCGCCTATTGGAAACAATTCGAGGGTCCGGTTCGGGAGACCTCAAACAAGATCAACGACACCTATCTGCAGGCCAATTTGCAGGAAGACGGCGTGCGCAGCTACGGCCGGATGATCGACCTGGTTTTAGCCTGGTATGAAATCCGGACGGCAGAAGGCACGCTGGATCGCGCGGTGGCGGCTCTGCACGGCCAGGCAGCTTCCGGCGGCTGAACTATGCCGACCGTACGCCTCGAAGGGCATCAGCATACCTATCCGGTTTCGGACATCCTGCGGCTGTTTTTTGGACAGCCTGCTGTCGCTGCGGACGGAACCAGTCTGCAGGCGGGGGAACCTGAACNNGACCGGCCAGGCAGAAATCAGCACCGGTCTGGCGGGCAAGCGGATCACAGCTGTTGTTCCGGCCGGACTGGCTCGCCGGGAGATCAAACGCCAGCTTTACCGGTATCTGTCCGACTGGACAAACCTGCGATTCCCCTGGGGCTCCCTGACCGGAATCCGTCCTACCCTGGTAGCCCGGGAATGCCTGGACCACTGCGCGTCGGAGATGGATGCGTGCCGGGAACTGACCGATTACTGGCACGTGTCGCCGGCTAAAGCGGACCTGGCCCTGGAAACTGCCGCGGCTGAACAGGCGTTAATCCGGCAAATCCCGCCCGGGAGCGCCATGGCCTATCTGGGCGTGCCATTTTGCCCCAGTCGCTGCGCCTATTGCAGCTTTATCACCCAGGATGCCTGGCGGCAGGCCGACCGGCTCGGATCTTATGTTGAGGCGGTATTGAACGAGACGGCAGGTTTTTTTCAAAACCTGAGCCGCCCGCTGCCGATTATGGCCCTTTATATCGGCGGCGGCACACCGACCAGCCTGCCGGACCCCCTGTTTGCACAATTGCTGACCGGCATCCGAACTCTGCTGCCGCTGCTCCCGGGAGCTGAACTGACGGTTGAAGCCGGACGGCCGGATACGATCACCCCGTCCAAACTCGCGGTGATCCAATCCATTGGAACCACCCGCCTGTGCATCAATCCGCAGACCTTCCACGACGATACCCTGGTCCGGATCGGCCGCTGCCATACGGCCGCGCAGACGCGGGAAGCCTTCCGGCTGGCCCGCCGTTCTGGCTTTGGCCGGATCAACATGGATCTGATAGCCGGGCTGCCCGGCGAGACTGCCGCCGATTTTGCCGATTCCCTGCGGCAAGCGCTGGACTTGCAGCCGGAAAGCATCACGCTCCACACCTTGTCGGTCAAGCGCAGTTCCCGGCTGAAGCAGCAGAAGCGGGCGGAAGGTCAGGGCGGAAGGCCGGAAAGCCTGCCGGACCCCGAGCTGGCGGCCATGCTGGAGCAATCCGGCCGCAGCTTGCGGTCAGCCGGACTTTTTCCCTATTATTTATACCGGCAGAAGGACATGCTCGGCGGCCTGGAAAACACCGGCTTTGCTGTGCCGGGTTGCGCCTGCCTGTATAATATCGGCATGATGGGCGATGCCTGTTCGGTTATCGGCCTGGGCAGCGGCTCGATGAGCAAGCTGGTCGCCGGAGGACGCGTCGAGCGTCTGCCCGATCCGCGGGATATTGGTGAATATATCGGCCGCGTCGGGGAGATCACACAGCGAAAACTGGAACTGTTCAGCCGCGGCTGAGGGTGATCAGCATCAGCTCGGGCGGCGCGCCAAAGCGGATGCCCAGGTAGATGGTGCCCAGACCGCGGCTGACAATCAGCTGCCGTCCGTCGTCCAGAGGGTAATACCCATAAGTGTAATTCCTGCCCTGTTCAACGGTGGCCAGCGGCCGGCCCAGGAGCGCGACCTGGCCGCCATGGGTGTGCCCGGACAGGATCAGGTCGGCCGAATCCGCGGGCAGGGCGGCGCCGTAATCCGGCTGGTGCATAAGCAGCAGACGCCAGGAACCGGCGGCCGGATCGTCATCAGGATAGGTCAGGTCCAGGTCCGGCTGGCCGAAATAGCTCTCGTCCAGGCCGCCGAGCCATAACCCGTCGATCATGACAGACTGGTTGACCAGCAGCCGGAATCCGCCTTCTGCCAATATTTCCCGCGCCAGGCTCAGTTCGGCGCGAGTTCGGTTGTCATGATTGCCAATAATGGCGAACTGGCCGAAAGGCGCCTGCATTTCAGCCAGGCAGCCGCTGATGGCGGCCCTGAATTCACCGCTGTCCGGCGTGCGGTGATCGACCAGGTCGCCGCCGATCAGGATCAGGTCCGGCGCGGCAGCTTTCACGGCCTCGGCAACCCGGGCCAGCCGGCGCCCGTCAAAGTCGGATCCGGCATGGACATCGGAAAAAAAGGCGATAACCCGGCCGTCCCAGCTATCTGGCAGATCGGTGTCGACCAGAGTCAGCCGGGTCACGCTCAGCAGGTCCGGTTCCACACCCGTGGCCCAGAAAACCGAGAACAGGCCGCCGGAAAACAAGACCAGCAGGCAGACCGCCAAGCAGAACCGGAAAACCAGTTTCTTCGGATATAGAAGAGAATCGTTCATGAAGACCCCTTTTTAAATTACATTTAGGGATATCATAGCGAAAAATGCGGCCGGCGGCAAATGTGCCGGTGAATCGGCGCCGCCAGGCCGAGATCCCACGGCCCGATTTCAAATTGACCTGATTTCGAGAGGTTTCGAGATGACCTGATTTCGAGATTAACTTGACAGCTGTTTGATTCTTCATCTATAATCACCCTAAACATAGATGCAAAAGCTTCGACCGGAAGAGTAAGCAGAGACCAGGCTGCCAGCGAGTGCGGGACAGTGCGAGCCGCACAAAGCCGGAACTGACTGAAAATCATCCGCGAGCTGCCTGACGAAAGCATGGTTGCCTTAACGCGAGGCCGGATGCGAGTAGGGAGGGCCGGCAGGCCGCCTGGTTGGGGCGGCATCCCCGTTAAAGGATGACGAGATAGCGGCTGGTTTGCGCTGGCTGCTGTGAACGGGTGGTTACACGCTGATGAAGCGTCCCGTGCCGCGGGACGCTTTTTTATCGGAACAGGGGAGGACTGGGCATGTATCAGAAAGTTGCGACGGACATGGGCTTTGTCGAACGGGAAAAACAGGTGCTGGAATTCTGGAAGGATCGTGACATCTTCCGCAAGTCCATGGCCAATCGCGCCGGCAATCCGGAGTTCACCTTTTACGACGGCCCGCCGACCGCCAACGGCAAGCCGCACATTGGCCATATCCTGACCCGGGTCATCAAGGACATTATACCCCGATACAAGACCATGAAAGGATACCATGTCCTGCGCAAGGCTGGCTGGGACACCCATGGCCTGCCGGTAGAGCTGGAAGTCGAGAAGATGCTCGGCATCAACGGCAAACCGCAGATCGAAGCTTATGGCGTCGCTCCGTTTATCGCCCGGTGCAAAGAAAGCGTCTGGAAATATAAGGGCGAATGGGAGCAAATGTCGGACCGGGTCGGTTTCTGGGCCGATATGGACGACCCCTACATCACTTATGATAATAATTATATCGAATCCGAGTGGTGGGCCTTGAAGACCATCTGGGACAAGGGTCTCTTATATAAAGGTTATAAAATCGTTCCTTATTGCCCGCGCTGCGGAACGTCCCTCTCCAGCCATGAAGTCGCCCAGGGCTATAAGGATGTCAAAGAAACCTCGGTGTTTGTCCGTTTTCCGGTCGTCGGCGAGCCGGACACCTGGTTCGCGGCCTGGACCACGACCCCCTGGACTTTGCCGTCCAATGTCGCTCTCTGTGTCAACGCCGCCGAAGAGTATGTTCTGGCCGAAGTCCCGCAGGATCTGGACGGCAGCGCCCGGCCGTGCCGCTATTACCTGGCCGGCGTCCTGGCGCCCGGCATTCTCGGCGATGATATCCGGATTTTAAAAAGGATGCCTGGGCGCGACCTGGCCGGCAAGCAGTACCAGCCGCTCTTTCCCTATGCGGACGCGATCGTCGCCCGGTCCGGCAAAAAGGCGTTTTATGTGACAGAAGATGATTTCGTCACCTTATCTGATGGCACCGGGATCGTCCATATCGCGCCGGCTTTCGGCGAAGACGACGCCCGGGTCGGTCGGGCTAACGACCTGCCCTTTGTCCAGCTGGTCCGCGAAGACGGCACCCTGCCGCCCGAAGTGACTGATTTTGCCGGCGTTTTCTGTAAAACCGCCGATCCCGGCCTGATTAAAAAAATGGCCCAGGAAGGCAAGCTGATCCGGAAAATGCCCTATGAACACAGCTATCCGTTCTGCTGGCGCTGTGACACGCCTTTGATCTATTACGCCCGCAACTCCTGGTTCATCCGCATGACGGCGCTCCGCGACAATCTTCTGAAAAATAACCGGACGGTCAACTGGATTCCGGAGACGATCCGGGACGGCCGGTTCGGCAACTTCCTCGAGAACGTTGTTGACTGGGGCATTTCCCGCGAACGTTATTGGGGCACGCCGCTGCCGATCTGGGAATGCGGCTGCGGCCACCGCCACCTGGTGGGCAGTATCGCCGAACTGCGCGAGCTGTCCGACGACTGCCCGGCCGGAATCGAGCTGCACAAGCCGATGATCGACCAGGTCCATATCCGCTGCAGCCAGTGCGGCGGCAGGATGACCCGGGTCAGCGAAGTGATCGACTGCTGGTTCGATTCCGGTTCGATGCCTTTTGCCCAATGGCATTATCCCTTCGAAAACCAAGAACAGTTCGCGCGCAATTTCCCGGCCGACTTCATCTCGGAAGCCCTGGATCAGACCCGCGGCTGGTTCTATACGCTGATGGCTATCGGTACGCTGCTGTTTGACCAGTCTCCTTACCGCAATGTCATTGTCCTTGGCTTGGTCCAGGATAAAAACGGCCAGAAGATGTCCAAGCACAAAGGCAATGTCGTCGATCCCTGGCAGATTCTCGACAAGCAGGGCGCCGACGCCGTGCGCTGGTA
>DOFA01000182.1 GCA_003532195.1 Clostridiales bacterium | reverse complement strand
GCGTCCGATGCCTGATTCAACTTTTTTACCAGTTCTTCAATTTTATGAATTCTGTCCATGCTCAATACCTGATCTCACATTTTCTATGCGAAGCGCCGGGCGGCTGCCAACGGACGGCACACCTCCGGACCCGCTGCCGCGGTCAGCCTTTCTGGCGGTTGCCAGCGAAAAAAACCAGAGGCAGGACAGCCAACAGCAGGGGCAGCAAAGCCCAGACCGACATCGGCACGCCCCAGGTTCCGTCCAGTTTTTCCAGCCAGGCGTTCTCGGGCAGCGGCAAAAACGGCGGCAGCAATTTACCCTGCCGGCTCAGCAGCCGGCCCAGGGCAAAAACAGGGCCATCATAGACCAGCCAGACAGGTATCGCCAGAATGAAAGCATCCGATAGCCAGAGGCCCGGGCTTTTCGGCTTGATCAGCAGGAACAGCAGCGCCAGGGCCAGGCCGATGGCAATCGCAAGCGAAACCGGGTAGACACGTTCGGTCCGGATGCAGTAAATCAGGTGATGCACCATTTCCGCCAGGGCGCAGATGCCGGCAATATAAAGCCGGTTGCGGCTGCGGCCGAGCAGCAGCAGGGTAAGCAGCACCAGTCCCAGCAGGACGTAAACCAGCACGGCCTGCCAGGGTCCGGGCATGGCGGAAGGCCCAACCAGGAAGCCGCCCCATTCGGCGAGCATATCAGCCAGGTAGGCAAACGGGCTGGCCGGCAAGGTTCCCCAGCTCAGCAGCAGAATCGAAAAAATCAACCAGGCCCGGTTCTGGCTCTTCATGCAGACTTCCTCCAAATATGCCATTCATAAATCCGATCTGGCATTTGCTTCTATTCTAACTGATAAAATTACCCGATGGCAATAAAATGAATCCGGAATCTGTGGTAAAATTGAACTGTTACACATTTATGCGGGAGGATCGATATGCCATACGAGAAAATCGCGCTCTGGTCTGATGCCGAAAAGCAGGTTTCCAGCGGCAGCGCCTTCGGGACCTTTAAATCCTGTGATCCAACACTCACCTACTATCCCGCCGAATCGGGAGCCGGCCGGGGCACGATCATCGTCTGCCCGGGCGGCGGCTATGCCGGGAAAGCCGATCATGAGGGAGAGCCGATTGCCCTCCGGCTGAATGAATCCGGCATCAACGCCTATGTTCTGGATTACCGGGTCAATCCCGACCTGCACCCGGCGCCCATGCTCGACGCCCGGCGGGCCATCGGCCTGGCGCGCAGCCGCGCACAAGCTCTGGGCACGCGGCCGGACCGGATCGGCATTATGGGTTTTTCGGCCGGGGGTCATCTGGCGGCGACTGCCGGCACCACCTGGGATCAGGAAAAGAACCGGCCGGACGCCATGATTCTCGGCTACCCGGTCATCACCCTCGGCAAACTGACCCACATCGGTTCTCGGATCAATTTGCTGGGCGAGACGGCAGACTCCACCCTGACCAGCGACCTATCGATTGAAAACCGGGTCGACCGCCGGACGCCGCCGGCTTTTATCTGGCATACGGCCGATGATGAAGCGGTGCCTGTGGAGAATTCCCTGATGCTGGCCAGCAGCCTGGCAGCCCGTCAGATCAGTTTTGCTTGTTATATTTACCCGCACGGCCGGCATGGACTGGGCCTGGCGGCCGATCAGCCCGACATTTGCCATTGGCCGGAATTGTGCGCGGATTTTCTCGCCGGTCTCGGATTTTAGCTCTGCCGGCCGGCCAGCCGTTCCGGCGCTACTCCTCCAGTTCAGCCAGTATTTCCTTCAGGATCGCCGTTTCTTCCTGGGTCATCGAGACGCCTTTGCCCATTTTGGAATGATCCGGCGCCCAATCGCGAATATCCAGTTTCGGCTGGCCGCCATTCCAGCTGACCAGGTTGACCTCCTTGTTCCAGCCGGAACGGCTGGTGCTCAACTGACCCAGTGACTTGACGATGGCATAGGGAAATTCACGATCTGGCATCCTGTTCTCCTTTTCTGCAGCCGGAATCCGGCTGCGACAACCCTGTTCTTCCGCCCCGCGCCTGCGACTGCCGGATAATCACGCCAGGCCGCGCGCGCTGAGGATCTGCAGCCGCAGCGAAGTCGCCAGTTCGGCGGTTTCCAGCTGCGGTCGGCCCAGGTAGTATCCTTGCAGGAAATCCGCCCCCAGGCGGATGGCGGTGATCATTTCCGCTTCGGTCTCTATGCCTTCGGCGATGACCTGGATACCCTGGCTGGCGCACCAGGACACACGGCTGGCCAGCAGCTGCTGCCGGGCGGCGTCCTTGTCGATGTCCCGGATGACCGAGTGGTCAAGCCTGATGTAATCCGGCTGGATCCTGGCCGGCAGATCATCCTGTTCGTTGCTGTGCAGCTGGCTGACCGCCAGCATGCCGGACAGGCAGGCGACAAAGTCCGTCAGCTGCTGCAGGCTGCGCTCGCTGCGCGTCTCGCTGCTGTTGATATCCACCACCAGGCGGCGCCGGAACGGAGCCAGTTCAAATTCGTCCGGGCTGTCGGATATCACCCGGTTCAATCCGGCCAGGGCACTGAAAAAGATGAGCTTTGCGCTGCCGGGATCCAAATGCGCGCCGATCCATTGGCTGCACAGGAGAAACATCAGGCGTTCCAGTTCATCCAGGCGGTTTTGCTGGCGGGCCAGCTCGACGACTTCCAGCGGCAGCCGTATCCGCGAGTGCAGCGGCCGCATCGTCATGGCATAGCCGGCGACCTCGGCCGTGCGGGCATCGACCACTGGCTGGGCCACGCACTCCAGCTGTTTTTGGCACAGCAGCTGCTCGAGGTTGGCCCGGCCCTCCATCAGGACCTGGTTTTGCTGGTATTCGGAAGCCTGGAATTCATGCAAGCCGGCTTTGCCCTCTTTCTTGATCTGGTACATGGCAAAGTCGGCCAGATTGATTAATTCGCTGATCTGGGCGGCGTCCGAAGGGAACCAGGCCAGGCCGACCGACATGCGCAGGGCGATCTGCTGCTCATCAGGCACGGCCAGAAACTGCTGGCGATTCTCGGCCAGGATCTGGCTGACCAGGATACGCATGCCTTCCTGGTCGGCATAATCGCCTTTGCCGATCAGAAAGACGGCGAATTCATCGCCGGAAAGGCGGGCGGCCAGGCCTTGGTAACGGCGGAACTGGCCAAACACACCGGCGGCCATCTGGATGTATCGGTCGCCGAACTTGTGGCCGTAGCGGTCGTTGATTTTTTTCAGGTTGTCCAGGTCGCTGAACAGCATGACGCCGATTGCCTGCTCGGGCGCCTGGCTGACTGCCAGCGTACATTGCTCGATGAACGCCGCTTTGTTGAGCAGATGGGTCAGTGCGTCGTAATCGCGTTCCAGTTCCAGACGCCGGTGGCGCAACACCTCTTCGGTTACATCCATCAGGATGCCGGACACGCGGTTCGTCTTGTCGACCATCCTGAGCCGCAGCCAGCGTTTTTTGGCCGAATGCTCCGGCTGCCAGATATAGACATCGGAATAGGCCGGGTCCGGCCTGGCCAGAAGCTCTTGCAGGAAATCGTTCCAGCCGGCCAGCGTGATCAGGTTCCCGGACGGCTCGATTGGCATCAGGCCGGCCATGCTGAAGAATGAATCCGAAACGTGCACGCTGCCTTTATCCGGCCATTCCTCGAAACTGGCCAGGCGCAGGCCGACCAGGTCGATGGTCGAAGCCAGCCTGGATGCTGATGACGCGAGATCCGCGCTCATCTCCTCAAGGCTTTCCGCCAGCTCATTCAGTTCTTTGATCGCTGTCCGTTCCAGGTGGAATGTCTGATTAGGAACCTGCTGCCGGACCTGGCAGACCAGGCGGATAATCGGCCGGACAATGGATTGGCCGATCAGCCAGTCGATCGCGGCGCCTAACAGCAAAGCGGCCAGCAGGGCGGTCTGCAGCGGTATGACCACATTTCTGGCCAGGCCGCCGTATTTGCTGAATGTCAAAATGACCGGCAGAACAAGTAATCCCTGGAGAACAACAACCAGAATCAGCTGCAGAATCAATTGATGATAGATGGATGTCACATGATGTTGTCTGCGTTTTCCCGGCATATGAAAACTACCTCAATTCTGATCCAGCATTTGACCGGCATCCAGGACGAGCTGCGAATACCATTTCTCGAACGCCGCCTCGGTGCACAACAGGGTTTGCAATTTCTCCGTACAGGTTCCGTTGGCCGCCTGGTTCTCCCAGGTCTTCCTGGCCTCTGCGGCGAACTTGGCCAGTGAATTCTCGAGAAGGGCGCGGATGTCCTGGCTCTCGGCAAATGCGGGCGCGAAATGGAGCTGGCTGACCGAAAGCTGATTCAAGAAAGCATTCAGGCACAGGTAGGTGCCAGATTGGCCGAGATCCAGCATGCTGTCCTGCAGCAGCTGGCTGTGCAGTCCGGATTGGGTGACTGGCAGATACCCGGCCGAAATGGCAAAGGTCACATTTTGTTCCGGCCTGGTCAGCCAGGACAGAAAAATCACGGCGGCGGCTTCCTGCTTGGAATTCGATCGGGTGACGGCCATCCCGGCGCCTTGCTGGATGCACACAGCCTGGGCATCCCGAAAAACCGGGTACGGCAGGGCCAGCCAGGTGACATCCCGCTGTTTGCCATTCAGCCAGGCCTGCTCCGGCAGCCAGGATCCGGAAGCTGAAGAAACCGCGCCGGCAATCAGCTGTCCGGACGCCAGGTCGTCGGTCCGGTAATCTCCATAGGCGGCAAACCCGCCCTGGACCGTATTGACATAATAAATGTCCCAAAGCCGGTGCAGGGCTTCCCGGTCGAAATTGATCTGCCCCTGTCCGTTGGTCACCTGCAGCAGATCGACGCCCAGCTGTTTGCAGCCGGCGATCAAATAGTTGGCCAGCGAGTCCAGTCCGATCATAGCCTGACCGGACCAATTGCGGTATGATTCGGCAGCCAGTCCGACCGATTCCCAGGTCGCCAGTGTTGCCGCCGGATCCGCAAAGCGGGGGTTGGCCGCCGCGAATTCTTCCCAGGCGGTCAGATTCAGGACAATAACCTCGCTCGACTTGGCAACCGGGAGGATGTAAAGGCCCTTGTCACGCAAGATACGGCCTTCAA
>DOFA01000296.1 GCA_003532195.1 Clostridiales bacterium | reverse complement strand
GGCGAAGCCATCCGGCAGTTGACCGACAGCCAGGCGGATATCCTCAAGGAAATCGACCAGCGCCAGAATACCGCCCTGGAAAAGATCAGCGAACACCAGGCCACGTCGCTGCAGACGATCAGCAGCCAGCAGTCCGGGGCGCTGCAGCAGCTGATCTCCGTCCAGTCCGTCACCCTGAACGGCATTCATAAGAACCAGGAGGAATCCTTCGCCCAGATGGCCGCCCGGCAGCAGGAAGCCCTGCAGCAGCTGGCCGACCGGTTTGCCGGCGAAGTCTCCGGCACACTGGCCGAATATCTGGAGCCGGTGACCACCCGGCTCAAGGAGTCTTCGGAAGCCCTGATCGCCGCCCAGGCCTACGCCCGCGACGTCAAGGAAGTGCTCAAGCTGCAGAACGACTCCGCGACCACCCTTCAGGTCAGTATCCGCGATCTCTTCAGCCAGCTGGTCGAGACCCGCCGGACGATGTCCGAGGACCTGGTTTCCCTCAAAGCTTCTTCCGGCGTCATGAGCAAGGCCGCCGAGTCGATGAGCAGCGTCTATGCCGGCAGCCAGTCCGGCCTGAGCGAAGCCATCTCGCAGATGTCCAACGACCTGATGCGCCTGTCGGACGTCCTGAGCGCCGTCATGGCCGGTTCCGCCGAACAGACCCGCATGATGCAGTCCCAGTCGATGGAGACTTACGAGATCAACCAGAAGCACCTGGATGCCGTCCGCGAGCAGATCACATTCCTTTCCGACGAACTGTCGACGCGCATCGACCAGCTGATGATCGGCTTCACCAGCCTGACCCAGGAATTGGTGAAAAATATCGACACCAGCCTGATGAACCAGAACGACACCCTCGGCGGCAGCCTGCGCAGCCTGACCGACCTAATGAGCGAAGAGGCGCGCAGCATGAGCTTGTTCGCCCAGCAGATCAATATGGATATCAACGCCCTTAACGACGGGCTGAAGAATTCGGTCAGCGAATTCAATACCGGCGTGCGCGGCGAGCTGTCGGGCGCGCTGAGCCAGTTTGACGGCGAAGTGGCGGATATTGTCCGCCGCCTGGCCCGGGCGTCCGTCGAACTGGGCGACGCGGTTGAGTCGCTGCCGGCCGCGATCCGCCATGCCGTGGCTCCGGAGCTGCCCGATCCGCACCAGCCTTCGGGTTCGTGATTGAACTTGACGGATCAACGGGCATAGTTCAATATAGGTTGTAGGTTTTGATTCTTAAAAGATACAGGGAGTTGAATGATCATGATCCAATTGTCGGATGCCAAAGTCCATAGTATCCGCCAGCAAATCAGCCGCCAGGTCGCTTTTCCGGAAGAGATGTCCAGTGATTTCGACGAAACGCTGGCCAGCGAGCTGCTTTCGGATGTGCAGGCCTGTGCCACCGAGGAGGATCTGCAGTCTTTCACGACCCTTTTGCCGCGCCGCCGCCTGAACGATCTTTTTGGCGCTCTGCTGGTCATGTCGGCGGCGTCCGGCGAATCGGCCGTGACCCGTCTGCTGAATATTTTGCGGCTGCGCCTGACGCCGTCGCTGGCGGAAACCGGCTGGGCCTTCTTCCAGCACCATTTCCCCAATGACCGGATGTTCCGCGCCCTGACGACGATCGTCTGCGAGATCCAGGACAAGGATTCCGAACTGCCTTATATCCACATGATCACCCAGGCCGCCGATATGCAGATCATCGACGACAGCCTGCCGGGCCGTCTGGCCGCCCGCTTACGCAGCAATCCGGAGCATTTGCTCGGCGACTATCTGGTCAAGATGATGATCCTGCCGGACAGCCCCTTTGCCGCGGCTTTCCTCGCGGAGTACTTCAAAAGCTGCCCGGATCAGCTGATCCAGAAAAACGCCGAGTTGTTTGTGCATGCGATCAAGATCAACCCGCGCGACATCCAGGTGACGCTGATCAGCCATTATCTGTCCGAATACCGGCTGCAGCCGATCTGGGAACCGATCAATCTCGAGCTGCTGGAGCAGTTCGGGCCGCCGCGCTCTTTGCAGCAGCAGAAGCTGGCCAGCCTGCTCGGCCGTTCTTCCGACGCCAAATTATGGGATTTCCTCGAGCTTCCAGTTGTCGACCGCTTCCGGCAATGGGAAATGCTCTACCAGCTGGACAAGCATATCGGCGCCAGCAGCCGCAAGCGCTTGTTCTACAAGCTGTGCAGCATGCAGATCCGCGAGGTCAGCCATTGGGACGACAAGACCCTGGTCCTGCATTTCGACCGCTTTATCCTCGCCGACAGCCAGGCTGACGATGACCGGGTTTTTTATTATGATCTGAATACCTACCAGATCCTCCATGACGGCAGCCGCTACAACGTTTTCCTCAACAAACCGGCGACGCCGGCGCTGACCGCGCGCCAGGCGGTCTTGTCCGGCAACAAGATCAATATCGTCAGCCTGCAGCTGGATGCCGTCAATCTGCTTTACGCCCGCGATTTCATCACCGAACAGCTGACCCCGAAAAAGGATATGCTGCATTAGGCGGCGGCGGCCAGGTCCGACGCCCTGGCGGCGGGCCGGGACAGGCTGGGCCAGGTTCGGTTAAGCAGTTCGCCAGGCCGGAAAAAGAGTATTGAAAAGGGGCTGTCTCCGTTTCGGGAGACAGCCCCTCTTTTTGGGTTTCTGCTGATATTCTTGCTCAGGCGTTCAGCAAACGGGACTGGGCCTGGGTGGAATCTGACGGGGGTAGAGGGCGTCAGACTTCATCGTGGTTGGAGGAATCCTGCACTTCCTTGCGCTGGCTGCGCTTGCGGAACAGGATCAGGGAAGCGGCGCCGAGCAGGAGGAACAAACCGTACAGGGGCAGGTTGCTGGCGGGTTCGCCGGTGATCGGGATCTTGATGATGCTGATGTTGGCATCGTCGTCATCCGAGATTTTGATCGCATCCGGGTCGTCCAGGGTGATGGTGATCGTCCCCGTTGCCTTGGCGATGTTGTTGTAGGTCTGGTCTTCGTCAGCGGCGGTAGCCGTGTACTCATAGGTGAAGGTTTTGGATTCGCCGACTGCCAGGTCGCCGATTTCGATGTAGACCGGGTTGGTGCCGTCAGATAGCCAGGTGGCCGCAACCGGATTGGCCGGATCGGTGACATCCGTCACCACTGTGCCGGCGACCGCGCGGTTGTCGGTCAGGATGACATCAGACAGGTCGAGGCGGCCGTTGTTGGTCACGACGACGGTGTAACGGAAGACATGGGCCTTGTATCCGGTGGCCAGGTCGGCAGGGTCGCCGCCGGCGGTCAGGTTCTGCACCTTTTTGTCCACCAGGATGCTGGCGCGCAGGAGCGGGATTTGCGAGACCGTGATCACGGCCGGGTCGTCGTCGTCAACGGTAGTCCCGAGCGGATAATCCGGGGTCGGTTCCATTGTGCCAACAACGGCGGCGGTGTTGGTGATCGGTTCGCGGAGCAGGTCGTCGCCGACCGGGACATAATCGTAGGTCAGGTCGACCGATTCGCCGACGCCCAGATCGCCGAGAATGAGAGTGGCGATGCCGCCGACGCCCGCGGTCCAGATCATTGTGGAGTCATCGGTAACATTGTATACTTCGGTGCCGGCCAGCGCTTCGTTGTCGGTCAGGGTGACATCAACCAGCGGCGCATTGCCGTTGTTNNACGTAGTAGCGGGCGGTTTCGCCGACATACAGTTCGGTCAGGTCAGCGGCCGGGAAACCGCGGGTGATGTTGGCGACCAGCTTGTCGATGGTGATGCTGGGTTCATTGATGAAATTGTCGAGAATGCGGACTGTGAAGATCAAATCCTCTTCGGAGTCAACCAGCATCTCGATCTGGATCGGGTCGGTGATCGGATGGAATCCGGCCGGGGCGCTGGTTTCGACCAGGAAGTAGACGCCGGGGGCGTAAACGCCGCTGGTGATTGCCTGGCCGAGCGCATCGGTGGTCAGGGTTTCCAGGAGGGCTCCGACTGTATA
>DOFA01000017.1 GCA_003532195.1 Clostridiales bacterium | reverse complement strand
CTTTACATGCTCGCCGCCCGGGCTGGAGTCGATGCTTTGGCCATTCTGGCGGTTTCCGATTCCCTGGTCAGTCATGAAGCGATGACCGCTCTGGACAGGCAGACCAGTTTTACCCAAATGATCGAGCTCGCCCTGAGCTTGGTTTGATTTATCATCTATGGAGGACTAAATCAATGGAAAAATTGAGAATCGGCATTATCGGCACGGGCGGCATCGCCCATTCGCACGCCCGGGCTTACCTGGCGATCCCCGAGGTTGAGATTGTCGGCGGAGCCGATATCGTTCCCGGCAAAGCCCGGGCTTTTCTCGACGAATTCGGCTTGAACCAGGCCCGGGATTTCATTTCAGCCCAGGAATTGCTGAAAATGGACCTGGATGCCGTCAGCGTCTGCACCTACAATTCGACGCACGCCGAATGCGCGATCGCGGCGCTGAATGCCGGCTGCCATGTTCTTTGCGAAAAACCGATGTCCATCACCCTGGAGCAGAGCCTGAACATGGTCCGGGCGGAAAAGGCCAGCGGTAAAATTCTCTCGATCGGCTTTCAGCCACGTTATGACATCAACACCCAGAAGGTTAAAAGCATCATCGCCGAGGGCGCCCTGGGCAAAGTTTATTACATCCAGACCGGCGGCGGCCGGCGGCGGGGCATTCCTGGCCGGACCTTCATCAATAAGGAGCTCGCCGGAGTCGGCGCCCTGGCCGATATCGGCTGCTACGCGCTCGACTTTGCGCTCAACTCGATCGGCTATCCCCGGCCGCTGACCGTTTCGGCCTATGCCAGCAATTATTTCGGCACCAATCCCCGTTATTACGCCCAGGCTGACCAGTTCCAGGTTGACGATTTCTCCGCCGCCTTCATCCGGCTGGAGAACGATACGATTCTCGATTTCCGCATGTCCTGGGCGATGCACATGGACACGACCGGCGACTTCATCTTCCTCGGCACCGACGCCGGCCTCAAAGTGCGGCAACCGCACATGAAATGGTGGGGCGGCGCCTGGGACGGCCCGATCGGCCAGATTTTCCTGATGCACGACCAGTTCGGCGTTCCGACTGAAACGCCCATCCCCCTGGCCGAAAACCAGGGCCCGACACTGTTTGAGAAAAAGGTGCGCGCCTTCGTAGACGCAGTCCTGGCCGGCGGTGAAGCGCCTGTGCCAACCGAACAGATTTTATACAACCAGGCGATCATCGACGGCATCATCCGCTCGTCGGCGCAGCATGAAGAAGTGAAGATCGATATTCCGGAGATCTGAAAATTGCGGCAACCCGGGAATTGTATAAGGTTCTTGACCACGCTTTAATTCGATGCTGCAAACACCTGATGATTGCAGATCGAGCAGGCGGCGTCAAAATCAGAAACGAATACTGCCTGCCCAACATCGTTCATCGGCGGTGCGTCAGTGCGGAAACAATAACAGTCCGCCAATCGTGCTTCACGGTCTTGCCCCGGCGTAACAAAGACGCTGTAACGCTGCGCCGCAAGATCAATATCCAGGCGGAAATGATATATTGTACCGTCGTTTACGGGGATTGGATCGACATAGGCATAATGGTCGCCATCGCGAGCCGTAAAAAATATCTTCCCCATTTCAAAGACGATTGAAAGGCTGATTGACATTTGCGGCCAAGCGGTTACAACCGTCTGTCTGCCGGCATATCCAAGAGTCAGATCCTGTGTCTTGTCGGCAGTAAGAAATTCGAATCTGATGCTGACCCGACCGGTGTTGCCATCCCCTAAATCGTGCCGGCCTTGCTTCATGCCTTGCCGGGAAATCCAGCCTCCGGAGGGTGGACTAGACGTTAAACAAGGCAGGGTGATAGGAAATTCTGGCAGGTCAGCAGCCTGTTGCGCACCAGAAAACCACCATGCCGTTTCGCCTGCTGGCAGCTCGCTGTCAGGATAGTGATTGCTTGCCTGATAATAAGCATCTGGAGGAATAGCCGGGCTGCCGGCAACATATCGGTAGTCGCCGCTGCCATCCAATTGGAAATCAATGAAACGCGGATCGTTATAAATGGTGCCGGCCTCATCGGATCGTGGGCTTAACAGAACTTTATCGATTCGATTACCAAAAATGATGTTGCCGATATAACGGTTATTTGAGCCCACATCTTCGGCGTCTTCCCGGATCGCAAATTTCCCGTGATTATGCACGCAGATGTTATGGGCAACCAGCGTATGATCGTTCACGGTCATATTACCTTCTCCGGATCCATTAGCGACAATGATTCCGCCGGCTTGGTTCCCGAAGACCAGGTTGCTGGTGATCGTTGCGTCGGAGGTATTGTGCCAAAGATGGATGCCCCAGCCAACACAGTTGTATACTATATTATTGCTGATAATTCCGAATTTGTTGGTCAAATAGATGCCGTGAATGGTATGGACAGTCGGCCCGACTGGGCCGATATCATGGACTACATTGCCGGTTACCTCATTATGGTGGCATTCATACTCGAACAGCGGACTCCAGCTATGCTGAATGCCGGCGCCGCCGTTTCCCTCCGGATCACCAGTCTGGGCAATATCATGGACATGATTGCCAATGATGCGAACATAGTAGGCTGCGCTCTGAATACCAATAAAGCCGTTTCCTGAGACGTCGAAACCGATGATGTCAACAAAACTGCCGCCATTATACCAGGAAGACCAGGCATTGACCGTTTTGATCACAGCGCCCCATTTTATATCGGAAATGTAGGTGATTCGAGCTTCAGCCGTGCCGCTGGCCATAGTGATGGTTTTGCCATATGTTCCAGGAGCGACATGGACCACTGTACCTGGCGTAGCTGCCGCAGCGGCTTGATTAATAGTGGCAAACGGATTTGCCGCCGACCCGTCGGCTGCATCGCTTCCCCACCAAGCCACAAAAATGGCACGTACCCCGGGATGTTGGTTTTCCTGATATGCTGGTTGCATCCGTTTGTCACCTGCCTGATCTGAGTTTTTTCCATTCGTCCACCATGGCAACCAAATTAGCCCAAGGCATGTAGGGTTGCATTGATGCGCAACTGCCAAGCAGCAATCCGCGGCGGCCGAATATTTGGAAAACACTGCGGACTGCATTTCGTACGTCTTCAGGATTGTCGCTGCACATATGGTAAGGACTGCTTGGGCCGATGAGAAGGCTCTTCTTGTCGCAGACCCGATCCCGCAGAAGTTCGAGATTCATATCCCGAAAAACCATGTCGATATTGATCATGCCGTCGAATTCGAGCTCGGCCATGTAATCCAACATTGGCATGATCCCTGTATTCAGGGTGTAGACGGAGACCTTGCCAGTTTGTCGGATGGCGCGGGCCTCACTGATCAGGTGATCTTTGAGAAAATGCTCGAGCATCTGCGGACTGAGAAAATCGCAGGTTTCATAAAATCCGTTGCGACGCAAGATATCAATACCCAGTGTCGTCGCCAGTTCGATCTTGCGCAGATTGGCCTGATGCTCGATTTCAAGAAACTGCTCAATAAGCTCGGGTTCCTCAACAGCATTAATGCAAAGCGCTTCCGGGCCA
>DOFA01000204.1 GCA_003532195.1 Clostridiales bacterium | reverse complement strand
TCCGGTCTTCACCTGGGTGATATGTTTTCTGAGCAGATCCGGGGGGATCCGCGCGCGAACACGGAACATCAGCTTCAGGCGTTCGCTGGCCGTCTCCACGGTTTTTGGAGTAAACTGGGCCACATCGGCAACAAAGGAGACCCGCGCCGGGATTACATACTCAGGAGCGGCGTCGAGGATCAGCCGCACCTCAGTGCCGAGCGCGATCCGCCCCACCGCGGCTGTTGACAGGAAAAAGGTCATATAAACATCGCTCAGATCAACCATATTGAGCACCCGGCCGCCGCCCCCGACCACTTCGCCGGGCTGGGCTACACGGTACTGNNTGTCTTTTATATCGGCCTGGATGCGTTCTACCGTTGCCTGCGAGGCTTCGACGCCCGACAGCGCACCGGCAATCCCGGCGTGGGCCGTCACGATGGTGGCGGCGGCGGCGGCGAGTTGGGCTCGGGCCGCGCTGACGGCGGCAACGGCGCTCGCGACCCTCGCGACGTCATCATCAGCTTCCTGTTGTGAAGTCGCGGCTTCGGAAGCGAGGGTTAGTGAGCGAGTCGAGCGTTTCCGTGCAACACCCAGTTCGGCCTCGCGCTGTCCGACCAGCGCCAGAGCTGCCGCCTTTTCACTTTCGCGCTGGACTAATTGACTACGAGCCGTTTCAACGGCGCTCTGCGCCTGTTTCAGCTGCGCTTCGGCCTGCCGGTGCTGGGCCTCAAGGACTTCAGTATCCATCAGCGCCACTACTTGTCCGATGGCAACTAATTCCCCTTCACGTACCAGAATATCCTTCACCCGACCGGCCATCTTGGCGGCAACGTCGATCTCGACCGCCTCAATTCTGCCATTGCCGCTGACCAGGCCTTTGTTTTTGTCCTCCCTGCCGAATATCAGCCACGCGGCTATGCCCAGGGCCGCAAGAATCAGCACCACTACGACTGCGATGAACCATTTTTTGTGTTGTTTGATTATGGTTATGCTCTTCTTAGGCTCGGCTGTGGCTTCAGGTTGAGACTCTTCCTTGGGATCAGGTTTGGATTCTACCTTGGCTTCATCAGGTTTAGGTTCGTTGGTCATGGTCCTCTCTCCATAGCTTCATGGCGCATGCAGCGCCCTTTGAGTTATTGTGCCTTATGCGCATCCGCGCCTCCCAGTGCCGCATAGAGGCTCACACTGCCGGACAGCAGCGCCCGGCGAACCTGCACCAGCGCCTGTTCGGCTGTAAACCGGTCCCGTTCGGCGTCGAGTACTTCAAGGTAAGGCGCCGCGCCGTTCTTATAACGCAGCCAGACCAGACGTGTACGTTCCGTTTGGGCCGCCAGGGTCGCCTGCTGAGCAACGATCTGCAGGGCGAGCCAGCTACGTTCGGCCAATGCGTCGGCCACTTCGCGAAAGGCCCCTTGAATCGTTCGTTCATAATCGGCCACAGCTATATTATGGCGCGCTTTCGACACATCCAGATTCGCCAGATTACGGCCGCCCTCGAAAATAGGCACTGTTAAACTCGGTGAAAAACTCCAGGCGCTGCTGCCTGCACCAAATAGATTATTCAATTCGGCGCTGGCAGTGCCCAGATTACCGGTTAGCACGATACGCGGGAAAAAGGCAGCACGGGCGGCGCCGATATTCGCATTGGCCGCCTTCAGCCGGTGCTCGGCGGCAAGTATATCGGGACGGTTCATCAGCAAGTCCGCTGGTAGTCCTGCGGAAATCTCCCGCACAAAACCTGCTTCGATCATCGACAGCGGCCGGGTCTCGAAAGCCGCGAGGGGAACACCTACCAGAAGCGTCAACGCATTACGGTTTTGATCCCGCTGGCGCAATAATGCGGTCCGGTCGGCACGTGTCTGATTCAACAGTGTCTCCGCCTGGACCGCATCCAGCTTGGACGCGTAACCAACCTCATATCGTCGTCTCGCGATGCGGTAGGAATCCTCACGGGAGGTAAGGGTCTGCTCTGTGATGGCTATTCGCTCATTAAGCTCCACCTCAAGGAGATAGGTATTGGCAATTTGTGCTACAAGGCTGATGGCAACAGCCCGGCGAGCCTCTTCAGTTGCAAGATAGGATTCCAGGGCTGCCGCCGTGAGGCTGCGCACACGGCCCCATAAATCCAGCTCCCAATTGTTGAGATTCAGGCCGGCCTGATATTGCTCTGAAGTCACGGCTCGCCCGGTTGGGGACAAATCACCCGGCACCCGCGACCGGCTGCCCGTGGCGCCGCCGCTGATATCGGGCAACAGGTCTGCCCGCTGGATGCCATAGAGGCCGCGGGCCTCTATCACCCGCTGCATGGCGATACGCAAGTCACGGTTGTTCTCGAGGGCCCGTGCGATCAATTCCTGAAGTCCGGCGTCCGTGAAGAATTCACGCCAGCCAAGCTGCTCCACACTCAGAGCCACCTGCGTTGTTGTACCATCCACTCCCGGATACAACGCCGCTGTAGGCAGCGCAGGCCGCTGATAGGAAGGGATCATGGAACATCCGGTCAAGACCGTAATAAGCGCTCCAAACAAAATGTTTCGCGGGTTCATTCTTAATATCTCCAATGCTCTATCATGCAGCTTCTTTGGTCTTGAGCTCGGTCTACTCGATAGTCATCCGGTTCTTTACGCCCTTTACACCATTTACGTCATTGGCAAGTTTGGTAGCCATATTCAATTCGGCTGCGTCGCCGGCCTTGCCAACCAATGTAACCACACCCTTCTTCGT
>DOFA01000227.1 GCA_003532195.1 Clostridiales bacterium | reverse complement strand
AGTCCGGCAGGACATGGAAGCCACGTAGAAGATCTCATCCCGGAAAAGCTTTTCTCCGTGGATCCGTTTCTCGATCAAGCGCCGGGCGACAAAAAGCCGTCGTTCAAAATCATCGCCTTTCGGGACAGAGTTGGGCCGCAGGATGAACGCCTGATCAATCGTCGGCATCTTGGCTTTGGCGGTAAAACCGAGTCCGGACGGATCAGTCGGCACGCGGCGCCAGAAAAGGACAGCCAGCCCGTTTTCCCGGCATACCGTTTCAAATTCATTTTTTACCTTTTCGGTCTTCGCCTGATCCTGAGGCAGGAAAACCATGGCGACGCCGTACTCCCCGGCATCCGGCAGCAATTGGCCCTGGCGCTGGGCTTCCTGGCGGAAAAAGCGATGCGGGATCTGGAAAAGGATGCCGGCGCCGTCGCCCGTGTTTTCCTCGAGGCCCTTGCCGCCGCGGTGCTCCATGTTAATCAGCACGGATAAGGCATCCTGCAGCATCTGATGCGACCTGATGCCTTTGATCTGGGCCAGCACGCCGATCCCGCAGGCATCGTGCTCAAATGACTTCCTGTATAATCCTTGTTCTTCGTCTCTGCTTGTCATGATTCTGCTCCTTGTCCGATTGGCTGCCGCCTTTGATCTGGTTGGTAATTCTCTACGCACAGCACGCGCTGGGAGACAATGTCCGAGAACAGATACATCCCGTCCGGTTTCGCAACATGGATGACGTCCGCATAAGGCGCGCCTGACGGCGAGATGGACGGGAGAAGGTTTTCCATCTGTATCATCCGGTCCGGATTGAAAGCCACGCTGGCCTGGCCGACAAACAGCGCCACATAGAAGATCCCAGCTTCAACCAATTCCTGGAAGAAATGGCTCCCATAGGACAGTTCAGGCATGAACCCTGCTGCCGCGGACGCGACTTCGCCGATCACAGCCATCGAACTGATTTCCGAAAAGTGCACTGGCACGCCCAGCGAAGGGGTCGTCGTCCCCCAGCGGCCCGGCCCGATCAGCAGGACTTGCTGCTTCTTGAGGGCTGTATTGATTGTGCCGACAATCCGGGCAATGGTATATTTTTCTTTTTCGCTGAGCTTCAGATAATTCATTGAATGAACCAGGACGACATAATCGATCGGAATTTTGACGTTCCCGCCCATAAAATTGCCAACCGACGTGAAAAGGCAGGCTGTTGTAGCGGATATATCCGGCATTGCCACCGGCTGGCCCAGGCTCCTGGTCTGAAGCGGGCGGCATTGCAGGAGATTGATGCGGAACTGGCGGTCATTGCTGAAATTGACCGTAAATTCAATATCAACCGGGTAGTCGTAGGCTTTAGCCAGCAAGGCCAGAATATCTTTCATCACCGCGGGGAATTCAGTCTCGCGCAGCATTTTCCGGAAATTATAAATGCGCGGAGCGTTGCGATTGCCATAGCCCAGTTCGCGCAGCCGGTTTTCCGCCTGGCTGTCCGGGCTGGCGAACAAGCTCAGGTCTGCTTTAATGCCGGACCGAACCAGCTCATCCAATTCTTTCTCGATGAATCTGTTCTCTTGGAGTGAAATGACATCGGCGCGGTGCTGTGTATATTTCCCCAGGTCTTCATAATTCACCGGCGCCTCGCGGAGCGGGTTGTCCAGGCAGACGATCCGGGCGAAGTCCCCGTCCGCCCGGTTGACCGCCCTGGTCCCGAGGCCGAAGACCAGCCGGAGCATACCGGAATTCAGATCAATATTCTTATCCCAGACATACAGGTTTGACGAATTCCCGACGCCCGCGGCGTGCGGGAAGAAATAGCCGTCATGCTGGTCTCCCGAGACGCGCTGCACCAGGATGGCCATCTGCTCATCCTGTTGAAAAAGCCCCCGGTTCATCCGGTACGCCAGCGCGTCCTCGTTCATGGTGCTGGCATAGACCTGGCGCACGGCTTGCTCAAAGGCTTCGAACCTTTCCTCAGGCGTACCTTGATTGGCGCAGAAAACACTTTCGTATTTTCCCGCAAAAGCGTTGCCGAAATTATCCTCAAGCAGCGAACTCGACCGGACGATGATCGGGGACTGCCCGAAGTACTCGAGCATCTGAACGAATTGCTCTTCAATGTCTTTGGGAAATTTGCCCTGCAGAAGTTTAACCTTCAGCTCGGGGGCAAGCCTGAAGTATCCGTCCGGTGTTTTTTGGCTGGTGCGCAAGCGCCACCAGCCGTTTTGCACAATATAGGTATAAAAGACATCCGAACCGAGAAAATACGAATCATGCGGTTCAAGAAAACCGGACAGCCGGCTGGAGCCGTCTTTCGCGAGAATCTTTCTCGCCGCGAGCATACCGACGCTTTTGCCGCCGATAAATCCGGTACCGATTTCCCGCGATGAAATAGCCAGGACGTCCTCCAGATCGAAATACCGGTCGCAAAGGTCAAACAAGCGCGAGCTGGGGCCGATCAGCATCTGCATCAGCTGCCTTTTGATGATCACCTTATCCTCGCGGCTGTTTTTCAATGTCTCCTGTGCCTGGTAAAAAATGGTATTCCAGTAATCCTGCCGCTCGTTGCTGCGGCGGATTTGGGAAAAGAGGCCGGCAACTTCGGAACTGCCGGTGATGCATGCCGTCTCCTGGCCTATGATCCGATGCGGGAAAAACATCGTCGGCGAATAGCGCTGCCACACTTTGAGCGGATGCACATAAGATAATCCATCAATCTGATACAAATCCAGAAGCAGCTGCGTCGTTTCGCGGATTCCGGCGATCGTGGTGAAGGTATGGACATTCCGCCTGATGCAGAAATAAGCTACTGTATCGAGTTCATAAAGATACGGGCAGGTTACCCTGAAGAAGTTGCTGATCATCACATCCGAGTGCCAGTACGGGAGCAGATCAGTCAGGCAGTCAAAGACATAGAAAGCTTTGCGCCCCTCTTTCTTCACCAGTTCGTAAATCTCGGAGCCAAAGGATTCAAAACCTTTTTGCGCGTCAACCGGGTACCGTTTAACATCGCTTGCGCTTTCAATGAGCGGGGCGTGGCAGCCAAACCGGACATAGATGATATTCCTCTGATCCAGCCTGGCCTGGGCGACAAACGGATCAACCATCCGTTTGTATTCAATCGCGGATTCAACCTTCCACACGACGTTGTCGCCCAACCGCAGGTGGTCGATCACTTGATCCAGGCCTTTCAGACCTGTACTCACCCTGTCAAATCGTTCCATACCTCTCCTCGAAATAAAAAAGGCGCGCCAGTCTGCTGGAACGCCGTCGCCCTTGTCTATATCGGATTATGATGCAGCAGCCGCCAGATGTCAAGAGTCTTTTGCAAGATTACTGGACCATTCCTGCATTTTATATCTGCTATACTTTCCGCAGATAAATCAGGCCGGCTCAATAAAACGTTAAAACGCTTGTTACAGTGAGTTTATAGTTATTTGATTTATAATTTGTAGAATGTACTGTTTTATTTATGAAGCCGCATATATTATTTCTTGCAAATCAGTTCCTATTTTCCATATTGACACCAGTCATAAAGGCTAATATAATGTTGAATAATAGCAAAGGCGCTCTGGTTTTACCGACCGGCAGCGCCTTTTTCTATGGCCAGGGATTATGCCTGGCGGTAAGAGCATGGGATACGCAGTCATTGGGAGGAAAAGTGGATGGAAAAATTACTGGAAGACTTTGGCTCGCTGGTTTTTAACGATGATATGATGTTGAAATATTTACCGGGCGAAGTGTATCAGTCGCTCCGGCGTACGATCAGCCAAGGTAAACATTTCGACATGGATGTTGCCCATGAAGTCGCCAAAGGCATGAAAACATGGGCCATCGATCATGGAGCGACTCATTTCTCACACTGGTTCCAGCCGATGACCGGCGTGACGGCTGAGAAGCACGACTCGTTCATCTCACCAACACCGGACGGTAAAGTGATCATGGAATTTTCCGGCAAGGAGCTGATTCGGGGCGAGCCGGACGCGTCATCATTCCCGTCGGGTGGACTGCGCGCCACATTCGAAGCGCGTGGCTACACCGCCTGGGACTGCACCTNNGGTTCCAGCCGATGACCGGCATCACCGCTGAAAAGCATGAAGCTTTCCTCGAGCCGAAAAACGGACGCCCAATCCTGAAGTTCTCAGGCAGCGCCCTGGTCCGCGGCGAGCCGGACGCCTCCAGCTTCCCTTCCGGCGGCCTGCGCGCCACTTTTGAGGCCCGCGGCTATACCGCCTGGGACCCGACTTCCTGCGCGTTTATCAAGGGCAACTGCCTGTGCATACCGACGGCTTTCTGCTCTTTCGGCGGTGAGGCGCTCGATATGAAGACGCCGCTGCTGCGCTCGATGGAAGTGATCGACCGGCAAGCCATGCGCGTCCTGAAGCTGTTTGGCAATTCAACTGCCAGCCAGGTGATAACGACAGTCGGCGTCGAACAGGAATACTTCCTGATTGATGAAAAGTACTACCAGACGCGGCCGGACCTGATCAATTGCAGCCGCACCCTGATCGGCGCCAAACCGCCTAAAGGGCAGGAACTCGAGGATCATTATTTTGGCATGATCAAGCCGCGGGTCACATCTTTTATGGCCGACCTGGATGAGGAACTCTGGAAACTCGGCATTTATGCCAAAACCGAACATAACGAGGTCGCACCCAGCCAGCATGAACTGGCGCCGGTTTTCTCGATTTCCAATGTCGCAGCCGACCAGAACCAGCTGGTCATGGAAATGATGACGCGAATTGCCATGAAACACGGGATGCGCTGTCTCCTGCATGAAAAACCGTTCGCCGGCGTCAATGGCAGCGGCAAGCACAACAACTGGGGCATGGCAACCAACGATGGGATCAACCTGCTCGAGCCGGGAGATACACCGC
Source organism: Clostridiales bacterium (assembly GCA_003532195.1). Lineage (GTDB taxonomy): Bacteria > Bacillota > Clostridia > Saccharofermentanales > UBA5734 > UBA8949. The sequence goes on along the minus strand of DOFA01000227.1, from coordinate 9,486 downwards.
AGGACAACGCCCAGTTCCTGCTATTCCTGGCTGCGATCATCCAGGCTGTCGACCTGCATCAGGACCTGATGCGCTTCTCCGTGGCGAACGCCGCCAACGACCACCGTCTGGGAGCCAATGAAGCGCCGCCGGCAATCCTGTCGATTTTTGTCGGCGACGAATTGGACGGCATCATCAATTCGATCATCAACAACACAACCTCGGCCTGCAACGGCAAAACCCAGATGTCGATCGGCGTGACCTGCCTGCCGCATATCCTGAAGGACACCACCGACCGCAACCGGACTTCGCCTTTCGCTTTCACCGGCAACAAATTCGAATTCCGGATGCCGGGATCCAGTCAATCTGTCGCGATGCCGAATATCATCCTGAATACCATTGTGGCTGACAGCCTGCGCCAGTTCGCCGACGAGCTCGAGAATAGCCCGGACATGATGGCAGGTGTCCGCAATCTGACGCAGAAAGTCTTCACCGAGCACCGCCGCATTATCTTCAACGGCAACAACTATGCTGGCGAGTGGGTGACCGAAGCCGCCCGGCGCGGGCTGCAAAATTTAAAAGCAACGCCGGATGTGCTGCCTTGCCTGACCGAAGCGGACAACATCGCCCTGTTCGAGCGTTCGGGCGTCTTCTCGGCATCCGAACTGCATTCCCGCGCCGAAGTCTGCACGGAAAATTACTGCAAGGTCATCAGCATTGAAGCCCTGACCCTGATCGACATGGTTAAGCGCGACATCATACCGGCGGTGCTGGCCTGCCAGCGTGACCTCAGTGCGACAGCCGCCGGTAAGGCTTCCTTGAAGTTATCGCTCAATGTCGAACTGGAAGCCTGCATGCTGACGCAGATTGCCAGTCTCTCCGCGCAGCTGCTGTATATGCTGCAGGATCTCGAGCAGCACATGGCCGTCGAGAAAGAGTTTGCCAGCCTGCAGGATCATGCCGTCTATCAGCATGAGGTCGTTTTTGCCGACATGGTGAAACTGAGGGAAGTCATCGATCAGATCGAACCGCTCTGCGGAAAGAAATGTTGGCCATATCCGTCCTATGCCGCCATGCTGCTGGCAAACTGACCGGGGCGATTATTTCTCCAGTAAATACTTCAGCATCTTGTCCGGCGCATTCAAGAACTGCCTGATGATCCGGAAATGCTCGGTTTCCTGGTACGGCACAGAGGCTATTCCCGACTCTGACAGCTCGAAAACCTCCGCGCCGGGAAAAGCCATGAGCACCGGCGAGTGGGTGGAAATGATAAATTGGGAGCGGCGCTTGACCAGATCATCCATATGGCATATCAGCTGCAGCAGGCGCGAGGGTGACAGCGCCGCCTCCGGTTCGTCCAGGATATACAGGCCGTTGCCGCCGAACCGCTTCTCCACCAGCTTCATGAAGCTCTCGCCATGCGACTGCTTATGCAGGGAAACGCCGCCATAATAGGATATAACCGGCGGATCAAAAGAAGGCTCCGCATCCATCTGGTCGATATTCGTCGCTACGTTGTAGAAGCTTTCCGCGCGCAGAAAAAAGCCGTCTTTCTGATGCCTGACCCCTTTGCAGACTGTCAGATAGCGGAATAAATCCGAGTGGGAGTTCCGGGTGGCAAAATTAAAATTAATCGTCCCGCCCTCAGGATTGAAGCCCATTGACACCGCGATGGCTTCGATCAGCGTCGATTTCCCGACACCATTCTCGCCGATAAAAAACGTGACCGGCTTGGCGATCGGCAATTCGTCCATCGTTTGCAGGTGCCTGACCACCGGAAGATCCTGCAGGTAGTTGCCTGCCTCAATCGGTCTGGCCAGTTTGATGCCGGTCACATAAAGCTCGCTCAGCATGGCCTTCGCCTCCTGTTCGCATAATCGCATCGATTACCGCCTTTAACTGCTTTGTTTCTATATTACCACTGCGGCAGCCAAACCCGCATCTCGCCTGGCTCGCGGTTGTTCCAGGCATAATAGGGGATCAGGCTGATCGTGCAGGGCGTGAAGTCCGGCCTGGAATCGCTGTATAGCGGCTCCTTCGGATCTGATTCTGCTGGCCGGCCAGAATCCGCAGCCGGGGATTGAATTATTGTTTGAACCGGTAAAGCCGCCACGGCAGATCCGGTGATGCGGACTACGCCGCCCAGGAGGTCCGGGCAGTATTCCGCCCGCAGTTCACTGTCCGCCGGCAGGTAGATCCGGTGCACCGGCGTCGCTTGATCTGTCTGTTCCGCGCAGTAAACGATCGGGCCGCGCTGTATCGCAACACAGTGATGATGATCGCGGAGATCCGGGTGCCCGTACAGGCGGCGGACCGGCATGTCCAGCGTCAGCGTCAGCTCGTCGCCCGGCTGCCAGCGCCGGTAGACCGGCAGATAACCGTAAACTGTTCCGTCTTCGGCCAGATTCGTTCCCGGCTCCGTGCAGATGGCGGCAGCGGATTCTGTGCCAGGCCAGTCCTGTCCGTTAACCTGAACCCGGTATTGCCGACACCAGCCGGGTATGCGCAGGCTGATCGTAAAAAGCGCCGCCGTTTCCGGCGTAACCCTAATTGAGATGCTGCCATCCCAGGGGTATCGGGTCTGCTGGCTGAGAGCGACCGCGTGTGTGCCGATCTGCAGCTGCGCTTGCCCGCTGATGTAAAGGTGAACAGACGCCGTGTCGCCGCAGACCGTATACAGGTAACCGCCCAGTGAACTGATCAGCCGGGCATAATTGGGCGGGCAGCAGGCGCAGCCGAACCACTCGCTGCGTTGGTAGTAGTTGATATCCGAGGTCGTCTGGCCTTGCCGGTTCTTGCGCGAGCCATAGGCAGCCAGCGGATTATCATAGAAAAATTTCCGGCCGTCCAGCGAAGCTCCGGCCAAGACGTTATTGTACAGGGTTTTTTCCAGAACGTCGGCAAATTTACGGTCACAGCGGAGCTGGAGCATGCGCCGGGCCCAGAAGATCAGTCCGATTCCGGCGCAGGTTTCACAGTAGGCTGAAGCGTCCGGTAATTCATAATCATCGGTAAAACCTTCGTTGGACCGCGAAGCGCCGATGCCGCCGGTCAGATAAAGCTGTTTCGCGCACAAGTGGTTCCAGATTCGTTCACAGGCCGCGGTCAGCGTCGGATCATCCAATTCCCGGGCCAGATCTGCCATGCCGGAATAGAGGTACATCGCCCGTACCGCGTGACCGGTCACCTTCTCCTGCTCACGGACCGGTTGATGAGCCTGGTAAATACTGTAATCCCGCTTACCCGGGGGATCCGTTTCTGTTTCGCCGCGGCACCGGGCTTCCAGATCGAAATAATGCGGCTGGCGTCCGCGTTCTTCAATAAAATAGCGGCTGAGTTCCAGATACCGACGGCATTGTGTAACCTGATACAACCGGACCAGCGCCAGTTCGATTTCCTCATGGCCGCAATAGCCGCGCAGCTGACCCTCTCCCCTCCCGAAAATCTGGCCGATCCGGTCGGCATACCGGCAGACGGCATCTAAAAGCGTCCTTTTTCCGGTAGCTTCGAAATGCGCGACGCCGGCTTCGATCAGATGGCCGGCGCAATACAGTTCATGATAATCGCGCAGATTCGTCCAGCGTTTTTCGGGTTCGACCACCGTAAAATAAACATTCAGGCAGCCGTCCGGCTGCTGAGCGGATGCAATCAGCTCTGCGGCATATTCAAGACGCGCCGCCAGCTCAGGATCCGGGTGATCAGCCAGGGAATAGCTGGCCGCCTCAACCCACTTGGCGACGTCCGAATCCCAGAAAAAATGCGGCACCGGCTGGTCGCCCGGTTTCCAGGTCAAGCGGAAAGCCTCCAGCCGGCCTGTTTCCAGCAGCATGTCATATTCATGCGGCAGGGTGGCCTCCCGGTTGGTCGCTATGCGCGGCGTCCAGAATGGATCCTGAATCTTGACCTGATGAAAAGGAACTGCAGAGCCATAATGATCAGCCATTGGAATACCTCCGTGAATTCTTGCCAATACCTGCTTCTATCTTGACAGATATCCCATCTGTGGCAAGATGATAAATAGGGTTATATTTGGGATATTTCCGACTTTTAAGGAGCATGAACAGCTATGCCCAGTTCATATTTTCAAATCCGGACGGACCTGGCTGTCCGCGCCGGCGACAGCGGCCTCTTCATTTCCCGCGGCCTGGGCAGACACCCGGATCGGGTGATCGATTCCTGGGAATTGATCCTGGTCCGTTCCGGCTGCCTCGCTCTGGACGAAGATGGGCGCGCATACACCCTGCGCCGGGGCGAAGCGTTGATTCTAGAGCCCGGTTTGCGTCACCGGGGTATAGCGGACTATCCGCCCGACTTATCGTTCTTCTGGCTTCACTTTTATTTGTCTCCGCCGGGGCCTGACGCCAGCGGGCCGGCCATGCAAACGCCGAAACAGGTCTGTTGCGGCAATCCGTCCGCTTTGTTCGAGCTTTGCCAGTCCTTCCTGAGCCAGCAAGAACAGCGGCGCGCAGATCCATTCCGGCTCAGCCTGATCCTCCTGCAGATTTTATGCGAGCTGACGGATGCCTCAACGCAACTGCCGGATCAGGCCTTGTCGCCGTTCGCCAGACTGGCGGACCAGTATATCCGGACCTGTTTTCATCAGAAAATCAGCGCCCGGGACGTCGCCTGGCATGTCGGCTGCAACGAAGACTATCTCGGCCGCATCTATCGTCAGGCTTACTCAATGACCTTATCCCAATCAATCACGCATTACAGGATTCAGCTCGCGTGCAGCCTGCTGCTGGACAGCTCCTGTTCGATCCAGGAAATCGCCAGCCAGGCCGGCTACGATGATCCGGGATATTTCCGACGCGTCTTTTATAAGACCAAGGGGCTGGCGCCGACACAATACCGCCGCCGTTTCGGCAAGATTTACATTAACGCTGTCTAAAGATGCGCATCTCGTATTGACGAAGATGTCATAAAATCTGTACAATTCAATAATATGGGAAATCATTTTTGCCATCGAAAAGTGCCGTTAGGCAGGGAACAAAGGTAATAAATGCGTGTGAGGTATAAAATGAAATTTGGAACCCTCTATTCTTATTGGGGCAATGAATGGCAATGTGATTATTTCCAGACGGCAAACAAGATTGCCCAACTCGGTTTCGACATTATGGAAATCGGCGCCGGCCATCTGCTGACAATGTCCGATGAACAGCTGGAACACTTCAAGGAATTTACACGTGATCTGGGCTTAACGATCACCTGCAATATTGGGCCGGCTAAAGAAAAAGATGTTGCTTCGATCGACGAAGACACCAGAAATGCCGGTGTGCAATTCCTTTCTGCCATCATGAAAGCAATGGACAAAATCGATTCCCGGACTTTGGTCGGCGTGCTGTATACCTATTGGCCGAATGACTTTACTGACTTGGATAAACCTGCGATCTGGGCGCGCGGTGTTCAAAGTGTAAGAAAACTTGGGCATGTCGCCGAACATCATAACATTGAGATGTGTCTGGAAGTCGTCAATCGTTTTGAGACCCATATCTTGAATACTTGCGCCGAAGCCATGCAATTCTGCGATGAGGTTGATAACCCCAACGTCATCATTCTGCTGGATACATTCCATATGAATATCGAAGAGGATCATATGGCATCCGCCATTTACAGGGCAGGCAAGCGATTGGGCGAACTCCACGTCGGCGAGGGCAATCGCAAACTGCCAGGCGAAGGATCCTTGCCTTGGAGTGAGATTGGGAAAGCCCTGCAGGATATTAATTTCCATAAAGGAATTGTTATGGAACCCTTCTACTTAACCGGAGGGCAAGTTGGCAAGGACATCAAGGTCTGGCGCGATCTCAGCGAAGGAGCAAGCCGCGAAGAAATGGACGCCCGGTTGAGCCGTTCGTTAAAATTTCTTAAGCATAGATTTGCAGTAAAGGACTGATCATATGGCTGAAGTATGGGTTATGGGTGAGATGCTCGTCGAGATCATGCGCCCGGGAAATGATGTGGCGCTCTATGAATCCGGCCTCTTCAGGGGCCCCTTCCCCAGCGGGGCGCCCGCTATATTCATTGATACCGTGGCCCGGCTTGGCCATCGCGCGGCCATGGTCGGCGGCGTCGGGAAAGATGATTTCGGCAAATGCCTGCTGGACCGGCTGATCAAGGACGGCGTCGATTGTTCAAAAATCATGGTCAGTGAAAACAAGGTCACCGGCGTAGCCTTTGTCACCTACTTTTCTGACGGATCCCGCAAGTTTATTTTTCACATCGGCAATACAGCGGCAGTGGAACCCCAAGCACCGAAAGTCGAAGACCTTGAAGGGATCAAGTTCTTCCATATCATGGGCTGCTCCCTGATGGCGGATCCGATTTTTGCCGGCGAAATAGTCAAGACGATGCATATGGCCAAAAAAATGGGCGCTAAAGTATCCTTTGATCCGAATATCCGCAAGGAGCTGCTCCGTGATACTTCAGCCGTCCCGATTATCAAGGAAGTATTCGCCAATACGAATATCTTTCTGCCCGGACTCGAAGAACTGCTGATGATCACAGAGAAAACCACTCTTGAGGAAGCGATTGCATTCTGTTTTACTTACCCTGAGCTGGAAATGGTCGTCGTGAAGAACGGTTCCCGTGGCAGTTCCGTTTACACAAGAACGGATACATTCCGTATGGGCATCTATCCGACCGAAGTCGTTGATACGACAGGGGCGGGCGACAGTTATGACGGTGCATTTATTTGCGGACTCCTGGAGAATAAAGACCTCCGCTCTGCCGCCCAAATGGCCGCCGCTGCCGCGACGCTGAATACAAACGCGTTTGGGCCTATGGAAGGCCTGATTACGCCAGACAGCATCAAACGGATAATCGAGGCTCATGAGGCTTAGCATAGAATTTTGTATTGATCCAAATAAAGAAGCCAGTTATTTATGCTATCTCACGCCAAGATCACTTAATATTTGCAGGGCATCCGCCGGGTAATTTGACGTAAACAACCTTCCGCCATATCGGATCGCTTTCTCGAAATCCGCCTTGAGCTGTATTTTTGCCCCCAGCCAAGGCTCGATTCCCAGGGATAGAAGGTCGCTAAACCATTCTTGCCGCGGGCAGGGGAATTCGTCAAATAGACAGGCGCAGTACAAATACTCTGAAGGATTTCTCTTCTGTCCTTTCATGATTGTATAAGGATAAAACCCGTGAAGTTTGAACGAATGCCGGTATTCACGATCGACGTATTCGAGTATATAGGCGCTGAAGCTGTTGATCACGCATCGGTTCTCTAAATGGAAATCCCTTATCAAGGAAATTGTCTTATCAATGCTCTCTTGGCAGAACGAGTAACCGCATTCCTCCGGATAGTCTTTTAACTCAAAATTGAAGAGCAGTTCCTTGTTATCCTTGACCGAATCAAGAAATTCCTCAAGCGTGGGGATCTCAACGCCGGCAAAGCGAATATCCTTATGGCTTCCTGCATCGAGTTTTTTGATATCGCTTAGAGTCATATCCTTGACTAAAGCTGTGCCGTTCGTCGTCCGATCGACCCGGCTATCGTGAATCAGCACCAGCTGCCCGTCGCCGGTCATGTGGATGTCCGTTTCAATCATATCAACGCCGCATGCAATCGCCGCCTGAAAAGATGGCATCGTATTCTCCGGGTAATCCGATAAGCTGCCTCTGTGTCCTGCAATCAGTATCTTGTTCATGATATATTCCTTACATCTGGCATCGTTTACAGATCGATTAACATTTCACTATTTTACCTGATGTTCAGATGCAAGACAATCCAAGGCGAGCTTATTTATTACAGCGCGAGCTATTGACAATCCATAACTATATGAATAATGTGAATTCATAGAAATTGAACGATGGCATTAGCTAGTGAGGTATAAAATGAACAGACTTCTTCGACTGACCAGCAGTTTTCGTTATGGCAGCGAACGCTGTGAACTGGATATGGAAAAGATTGCCGCCGACAGCAGCTGCGCAGCTGTTACGACCCGCGACGGCCTGATCGAGGCCAAGGCTGAGTTGAAAACGTATGATGGCGACGCCTATGAGTGGGTTGTTCGCTACACCAACATCGGCAGCCAGAATTCATGCCAGCTGACGGAAATCAACGGGCTGGATCTGTTCTGGCCTTGCTGTACCGACGAGTCCCTGATTTTCGAGAGTCTCCGGGGTGACAGCTGTGGCGGCGACAGTTTCCTGCCCATACGCGAAGAACTCTCAGGAATGCAGCCCTTTCACCTGGAGCCCACCGGCGGCCGCCCGTCCAATACAACGGCTTTTCCCTATTTTGATCTGCATAACGCCAACCGCCGGCTTGTTTGCGCGATTGGCTGGAGCGGCCAATGGCGGTTGGATATCAGCCGCGAATCAGACGGATTCCGAATCCGGGCCGGGCTGCAGGATGCTGATTTTTATCTGAAGCCGGGCGAAAGCGCCCGTTCGCCGAGAATTCTGCTGATGATCCGTGAAGGCAACGGCGATATCGGCGATCTGCGCCGGGCGTTCCGGCAGCTCGAACTGCTGCACTACAGCCCTAGGCAATCTTTCGGCCCGGACTTCCGGGTGCCGATCGCCTGCCAAAATTTTGACCGCTATTTCTGGAATAGCGTTCCTCTGACCGGCGGGCAACAATGGGCAACCGAGCAGATCCAGCTGGAAAACATCGCCTTTGCGGCCAAATGCGGCTTTGATCACTACTGGCTGGACGCCTGCTGGTTTAAGAATGGCTTTGTCAAGGGCGGCGTGGGCAACTATATCTATGACGCTGGTTTTCCGAATGGCCTGCGACCGCTTGCCGATCAAATACACGCCAGCGGCATGCGGTTTATCGTCTGGTTCGAACCGGAGCGGGTTCAGCCAGGCACCGAGGTGGACACCGAGCATCCGGAATGGCTGTTGATACCGGACGACCCTGCCAAAGAAAGGCGTTTGTTCAACTTATCCATCCCCGAAGCAGCCGCCTGGCTGTTTGACAAGATCGCCCAAGTCATCGAGGAGAGCAGCATCGATTTTTACCGGCAGGACTTCAATATCGATCCGCTGCCTTTCTGGCGGCGAGCCGATGAACCCGGGCGGCGCGGTTTCACGGAGAACCAATATGTCGAGGCGCTGTATACGCTTTGGGACAAACTGCACGCCCGTTTCCCGCGTATGCCGATCGACAACTGCTCCAGCGGCGGCCGCCGAATCGATTTGGAGACCTGCATACGCTCCGTGCCGTTATGGCGCAGCGACACCGGGTGCAGCGCGTCGTCGCCGGAGAGCCCGTCCTGTATCTGGAACCAGAACCAGACCCTCGGCCTGTCAAGATATCTGGCTTATCAGTCGATCGCCTCCTGGCTGCCGGATACCAATGAGTTCCGTTCCGCCATGACCATGGGCATCGCCTGTGATTTCGATGCCTTCAATCCTGATTTTAATTTTGCCCAGGCCCGGGCTTCCATCGATGAAATCCGCAGCCTGCAAAAGGACTGGGAAGGTGATTTTTACGGTTTGACCGAGCCATCGCTGGATCCCGCGGTCTGGACCGCCTACCAGCTGCACAAC
>DOFA01000127.1 GCA_003532195.1 Clostridiales bacterium | reverse complement strand
CGAATCCTTGATTTTATCCAGTTCATCCCGGAGCTGCTCGACTTCCTCACCGGAAAAGTAGCCTTCGCGAGTTGAATAATACTCGGTCGTATCGATACGGTGCAAGGTCAGCAGGGTGTTCAGCAGCAGTTCGGCGACAACCACCGCCAGCAAGGCCAGTGCCATGTCGCTGGGATGGATTTCCCTGATCCGGTCCAAGGTCAGGACAGCCGCGTAAATGACAATAAAAATGACTGTTACATAAAGGGTCTGCAGCTCCATGGGCTTGTCATTGAGTTTCTGCGCCAGCAGGACGACTGCGACGGCGGCGGCGCAAAAAGACCCGATCTGCTTGCCGGTGAATTCGGTCAGGCTGTGCAGGGCCGGATACCCCAGGCTCAGAATGAGAAAGATATAAACGAATGAATTGCGATAAGGGAGCTGGTTCGGGAAATGCTTGCCGTGCCAGATGAAATTGAGCACATTGACGTTGAAGCTGAGGATCAGGACCATGACCAGCGCCAAATGCCAGAGTTTTTCTTTAGGCGATATCGACTTGGCGAAAAAATAAGCCGGAACCAGAATCAGCATCAGCACCCCGCAGTACATATTCGGCATGCCATCCCGTATGGTCGGCGACACCAGCATGAAATGCTGGCCGATATAATCGAATAAATCATAATAATGGCTGACCGTCGACGGCATATGGTCGCCGGCGGCAGAGGTCAGGCTCAGCGAAAAATAGGTCGGCAGGAGCATGACCGCCGCCAGCCCGCCCGCTAAAACGGAAAAGGCGGCGAACCGGCCGACAGCGGCCAGCAGCTGCCTGGGCCGGGCCAGGCTGTGATATTGAAACAGGCAGACCGGAAAATAGAGGATAGTGAACAAGACGATGAAGAAGGCGATGTAGTAATTGCAGAAAATGGCCAAAGCCAGGGTTATTGTATAAAGCAGGAAGCGCCGGTCCCGGACCAGCCGCACCAGGCCGAGGATGATCAGCGGCAGCAGGAAAATGCCGTCCAGCCACATGATATTCCAGGAGTAAGCCAGCGCATAGGCGGATAAAGCGTAGAAGATGGATATGGCCACCATCTGCAGATTGTCGCGCTTCCATACGCCGCGCAGGAAAATGAAAAAGCAGGCCCCGGCCAGCCCGATCTTGAGCACAATCAGGACCAGGATCGCTTCCGTCAGGTATGCCGGAGGAAAGAGCACGGTGATGATATTCAGCGGACTGGCCAGATAATAGGCAATCAAGGTCAGGAAATTGACGCCCAGGCCGCCAGCCCAGGTATAGAATAAACTGCCGCCGCTCGTCAGCTTGTGCTGCAGCTCCGCCATGAAAGGTGCGTATTGGTGGTACAGGTCGACCGTCAGCACATTGCGGTCGGCAATCGGGTAGACGCCCCGGGTAAAGTAACCGACCAGGAGAATCAGGGCGGGCAGGCCAAAAGCCAGCCAGACGTTGCTGTTCCGGCTAAACCAGTCCTGCAGGCCTTTCTTGAGGCTAAGCTTGGCTGTAGGCATATTTTTTCTCCTCGCTGCAAAATCAAAACGCCGGGCAAATCAAAACGCCGGTTAAATCAGGCGTCGGGCAAATCAGGCGTCGAGTAAAATCAAAGCCAGCAATTCCAGCGGTTCTCCGCCAGGGTTGCGAATGGAATGGGATTGTCCGTCCAGGGTTATCGAAGCGTCCCCGGGCCGTAAAACCTGCTCGCTGTTTTCCTGGCCGTCGGCCAGCACCGCCTCACCTTTAAGGATATAAAAGATTTCCTCTTCATTCAGGTGCTGGTGATACCCGATCGAGCAGCCGGGGTTTAGTGTGATCCGGGCGATCAGCCGGGCTTTGCCCCGATATTCACCCGGCAGGAAAACGGGGGTTACGGTTACCTGTCCGGTACCGCCCCGCATCCGTTCCCGGATTTCGCCGATCATGGATTCCGCGCGTTTTATCATATTCTGTCGCCTCCCCTGGATCATGCGGACATTCAATGAAACCGATTATACCTTGATTGCCGCAGATTTTCTACTCCATTAGACGCATGATATCCGTCATATGATCCCGCCGGACAGGTATACGGATATAAATATGATTTAAAATATTGATACTATTTTCAATAGGCTTTCCGGTGCTCTCCCCTGCTGCGCCGGGGCGCTGCTTATTCGCTGGCGAAATTGGTAAAATACCCTTGAATCAGCACAATCGGCGTGCCCCGGTCGCCGCTGCCGCTGACCAGGTCGCACAGACTGCCGACCAGGTCGGTAATCCGGCGCGGGGTGGTGCCCTGCGAATCCATCTGGCCGACCAGGTTCTGGTCCTTGGCCTTGATGCGGTTCCGCATGGCCTGGGCCAGGCTCTCGCCGGACAGCCCCTTGAATTCGTTATCGGCGAAGTATTTCATTTTCAATTCGTTCGGGGTGCCGGACAATCCCGGTGTATAGGCCGGCGCGACGACCGGATCCGCCAACTCCCAGATGCCGCCGACAGGATCTTTGAAACAGCCGTCGCCATAAACCAGGACTTCGATGCGCTTGCCGGTTTCCCGGAGGAGGCGGGCGGCCAGGGAATCAACGAACGGCTGGGTTTCGCGGGGAAAGAGCTTGACCCGGTCCTCCGCGGCTTTATTGGAGCCAAGAAGGCCGAACTGCGGATTGAATCCGCTGCCGCCGACCGGTTCAGTCAGGATCTGATCCAGGCCATAGACGCGGGCGCCTTTTTCCCGGAGCAGCCTTTGCGTCCTCTTGCGGGTGTGGATGTCGCAGGTCAAAACATCGTTGGTCCATTTCAGGATGTAGGTCGGATCGTTGGAAAAAACAACCTCAATATTGTCGCCCAGCTGCTTATAATACTCAATATAATCAATCCCGGTGAAGCGGTGCCGGGTTGCCGAATAATCAAAAATATTCCGGAACTCTTTTTCGGTCATATGATCTGAATATGGATTGATATTCGACTGGTCAAACCGGTCGCGGTCGACCAGCAGGTTGCCGACCTCATCGGCCGGGAAAGAAAATTGCAGATAGATCTTCCCCGCTGCCATTGCGATCGCTTTCAGTAAAATCGCAAAGCGGTTGCGGCTCATGATCGGGAACACAACCCCCAGGGTTTCGCCGCCAAATTTGGCCCGGATGTCGGCGGCAATCTGCGCGCAGGTCGCGTAATTGCCCTGGGTTCTGGCAACCACCGCTTCCGTGACGCCGATGATATCCCCGTCATTCAGCAGAAATCCTTCCTTCTCGGCAGCGCCCAAAACACTCTGCGTCACGATGCCGGCCAAGTCGTCGCCTTCGCGGAAAATCGGCGCCAGAATGCCTCTGGCTGTAACACCCGTATATTTCATATTCAACCTCTCCCTTTTCTTCAGGTCCGCAGGATCTCGTGAACAGTACTATCTTGCGGTAAACAGGCGATGATGTCAATCCGACTTCTATAAAAAATCAATGAATCGGCATGCCGGCAGGGCAAAAATCTGTTTACAAGCTGGCTTAATATGGATACAATGAATTTGGCTTTAATGAGCGGTACCGTGATGCCGACAAGACGCACATCCTGTCAGATCCCAACTCAAGACCGATGACAGATGTGTCAGAATGATTGCAATCTTGTTGGTGAAGCGGCAAGATTATTTTTTTTTATTATCCGCAGGAGGCTTAACGATGCAAAAGCAGACGGCGCAGATAATCGGCAATTCGGTTATGCGCCGTATTTTCTTGTATTTTTGTCAATACGAAGCCGGAAATTCCCCCGCTTGAGCGGGGATCTTGATAAAGCCCGGGAATCAGACCCTATTTTAAGAAGAGGAAGGTATCATCTATGAAAAGAGACGCCCCGACCGTCGGTTATTTACCGGATGAACGACCGCCATTCTGGAAATTGATTCTGTACGCCTTGCAGCAAGTCATCGTCATGTTCCCCGCCACAGTCACGGTTGCCCTGATCACCGGCTTTCAGGTCTCGACGACCATCTTTGCCAGCGGCCTGGCTACTTTGTGTTTTATCCTGGTTACCGGCAGAAAAATACCTCTTTATTATGGATCCAGTTTCTCCTACCTGACTGCCGTCATCAGCTTGATGACCAGCCAGGCCATCACAGCTAAACTTAGCCCCGATGCCTTGGCTCAACTTACCTCCTGGCTGGACCACAAAACCACGGTCATGCCCGGCGAAGCGATTTCTTACGCCCAGTTCGGCATCATCATGTCCGGTCTCGTATCGATCGCTGCCGGCCTGCTGATTCGATTCTTCGGCAAGCATTCCATTGAAAAGATCCTTCCGGCTTCGATCACCGGCTCGATCGCCATGATCATCGGCTTGTCCCTGGCCAAAAACGCCATTGCCGACGCGGCGCCCAATTCTGCCGCCACAGGTGTGGCCGCGAGCGGTTGGGTCTGGGCCGTGTCCCTGATCACTCTGATCTCGACCATTTTGTTCTCGCGCTATCTCAAAGGCTTTCTCGGCCAGCTGCCGCTGCTGCTCGGCGCAGCGGTCGGCTGTGCTGCGGCAGGGGTGATCTATGCGGCCGGCGGCACGGATTTCAATTTATTCCGTTCAATTCCGGCTGAAGCCATCTCCTCTTCCCTGTGGACGCTGGGACCGTTCGCCGTCCCGGCCTTCACGCTGCCCAAGTATTCGCTGGAAGCATTAGTGGCGATCATGCCGATTGCCATCGCAACAATTCCAGAATCGACGGCGCATATCTACCAGCTTGACATCTATGTCAATAATGTCGCGGAAAAGAAACAGCCCGGCAAGAGATACGACCTGGCAGGCAAGCTGAACCTCAACCTGATCGGCGATGGAATTGCCGACATGGTCTCCGGTTTCGTCGGCGGCCCGGCCGGCACAAACTACGGCGAGAATATCAGCACCATGGCCATTACCAAGGTTTTCTCCATCTCCGTTCTCATTGTCGCTGCGATCATCGCCATGGTCATTTCCTTCTTCACCCCGCTGATCCAAGCCATCTATGCGATTCCGCTCGCAGTAATCGGCGGGCTTGAGATTTACCTCTTCGGCGCGATTGCCGCCCAAGGCATCGCCATCATGATCGATAAGAAGGTCGACATGTTCAGCGCCAAAAACATCGCCGTGATCTCCACGATCATGGTCATCGGCATCGGCGGCCAATACGCGTTCGGCGGCAATATCCCCTTCTTTGGCATCGATGTTCCCTGTATCGCCGGCGCGGCCATCTTCGGCATCCTGCTCAACCTGATTCTGAGCATCGGCAAGAAAGAGGAAACCAGCGCCTGATTAAATAAGAACACAACTTTTCCACCCCGCTGAGCGGGGGAAGCGCCGAAAAGCCTGCGAGAAAGTTGTGTTATGAAATCCTGACGCGGCCTGGACGGTTGCCAGTTCTGCCGGCAGCCGTCCTTTTCATGGAATATTATGCTAGACTAAAGATAAGGATCAACCTCGCCTGAAGCCGGGCACAATGATCGGCAACCAGTCAGAAACACCTGGAGGCGCCTATGAAATATGCATTCTTTACCGGTGCGACCGGCGGACTTGGCGAGCTGTGCGTCCAGGCACTATCGGCTCAGGGATCTTGGATCGTCTTTGCAGCCGGCACCAACGCCGCCGCCCTGGAGCGGCTGAACCGGCNNCCCCGCGTCATCCCGCTCCATGTCGACCTGACCAGCCAGGCCAGCCTCGATGACGCCTATGCTGCCGTTCGGGCAAAAACGGATTCCCTGGACGCGATCATCAATTTCGCCGGTCTGGTTTGTTTCGCTTCCTTGGTCGAAGGCGATTGCCTGCCGGTGCTGGAAAAGCTGATCCAGGTCAATGTCCTCGGCCTGGCCCGGGTTAATAAACTGTTTTTTGAGATGCTGCGAGCCGGCAGCGGCCGGATCATCAATTGCAGTTCCGAAAGCGGCTGGATGACGCCGCAGCCCTTCAACGGCCCATATGCCATGACAAAGTACGCCATCGAAGCCTATAACGACAGCCTGCGCCGCGAATTAATGTTTCTCGGCATTCCGGTGATTAAAATCCAGCCGGGAGCCTATAAGACGAATATCACGCAATGCGTTTACCGGGACTATGACCGGCTGCTCGCGTCAACCCGTTATTACCGGCAGGTTCTGACCCGCATGAAACCTTTAATGGTCTACGAACTCGGCCATCGCAGCGATCCGCGACGTCTGGTCAAAAAAGTGCTTCAGGCAGCCAATGCCAGGCACCCGCGCTTAAAATACCGGGCTGGAACCGGAAAACTCCTGGCCTTGCTGGAGCTGCTTCCCGACCGGGGGGTCGACGCGCTCTATAAATTTATTTTCCGGTTCAATCGAGATAGAGTTTGTAGGCTGCGCCCTCCCGTTCGATAGAAAACCACTTGCTCTGCAGCGAACCGGTTTCCCTGCCGAAATAGTACAGCCTTTGATAAAGGCCCAGATCCATATCATCAGCCAGGCAGCCGGTGTTAAAAAAATATTTGTCCCGGTAAATCAGGCAGATTTCACCGCTGCTGCGATCGAGCGCGGCCAGCGTCTGCTCGCGGTAAACCAATTTGGATGCCGCGATAGCCGATATTTGGCGCAAGTCGCTGCCGTCCGCACGCACAGACCAGATGCCGCCTTCATCGGGTGAGAAATAAAGATTGACGCCCGCCGCAGCCAGCACGCCAGTCTTTGTGTCGGCCAATTTCTCAGCGCCGCCAGCATAGGGTTGACGCCAGATCGCCCGGTCATCGCTATAGATCACGCTGCCGGCGTCCAGAACAAATGCCCTGACTTCACCGGCGACAAGATCACCGTTGCAGCACAGATTGCCGTCCGGACCTAGGGTCCAGAGATCGCCCTGTCGCACCTGAAGACGTGCATACTCGCCAGGAAAAATAATATCCCGTTCCGTTACATAGCCGGACAGGTCCGCGCCGCTGGCCGCCAGGTCATAGAGGCTTGCTTCGTCTTGTTCATAGACGAACCTGAGGCGGGCAACCGCACCGTCCCGGTTCAGATAATAAACATATTGCCCTTCAATGCGGATATCGCCCTGGGCATCGTCAGCAATCAGCCACTGCCATTGCGCATCTTTCCACATCCCCATATAGAGATTGCCGGTATTCCCGTCGACCCAGACCGGTTCGATACAGTAATCTTGATAGAGCTTCGGGCCATCGGAGCTATATTCCCGGTAATAATCAATGTCAGCATAGAGATTGCCGTAATTCAGGCTTTCCAGGCTGGCTGAAGTTATAATATGGCGGGATATTTCAGCGGCGAATCCGGCCGGCAGGCTGACAGGGCCAATCCAGCTGCCATATTCGGTTTCCGGATAGACCAGCAGTTCGGTGACACTGTTATCGTTTAACCGCAGATATAGCCGATAGCGCGCAGCATCGCCTGAACCGTTTATATCAAGATCATTGTCCATAAAACGGGCTTGTCCGGACAGCTGGCCCATGAGCTCATCCAAAGTATCCGGATCGGATATCCGGCCGATTTCCGTGGGATTGTCGTTGCAGATCAGAATTTGTACAACCTGCCCGGTAAAGTCGAAAACATCCCCGACCAGCGTTCCCGCAGCTACGCCTTGCTGGAAACCAAAGCGCTCAAAACCGATCAGCTCGCCGTTGCGGTCTTCCGCGCAAACGCGAAATTCCCGGGAATAGCCTGACCACTCATAGACTATGGCTCCGCGATCCAAATAATTCGAATAAATCTTGTATGAACTGAGATCAACTTGATCCCGCTCACCAAAAGTCATTTCCACCGTCCCGATTTCCCGGCCGACAATAATCGTAACCGGCCTATCATCGGCGAACATGCAGGTGTTGCCGACTGGCCGGTAATAAATTCCATCGACCGTCAGCAGGGCAATCATACTGGCGGACTGGCCGGTCTGGCCGGACTGGCCAGATTTTGCGGTCGTAGTTGTTTGTGCCGGCAGAACCTGGCTATTAAAAAGAAACGGCTTTAATACCACGATACCGGCGACAAGCGCCAAGCAAGACGCAGCCGCCAGCCAACGGGTTCTAAGATTGCGGATTCTGTTTTTGCGGACAGTCCGTTCTTTCATTTTGTGCAGGATATAGTCCGTCTGTTCACGCGTGGATCTCATCTCCAGAAATCTCCTTTTCCAGAACTGCCTTCAAGGCTATTTTAGCCCGGTAAGTTAAATTGTTGATCTGTTTCCGGTTTTTCTTCAGAACCGTCGCTGCCTGGTCATAAGTCATGTCGGCAAAATACAGCAGGTACAGCACATCGTAGTATTCCGGACGCAACTGCCGGAGAGCGGTATAAATCTCGCGCTGCTGCTCGCTTCTGATGATTTCATCTTCGAGCCCGTTCAAGTCCGCCAGTTCAAGTTCATCCAGGGGAATGCCGGGATGGCGGACTTGCCGGCGCAGAAAATCCAGGGCATTATTGCGGCCGATCTGATACAGATAGGTTTTAAAAGATGCGCCGCGGTTGATTTTGGGCTTTTTTTCGATTAATTCGAGAAAGGTATCCGCAGCTAAGTCTTCCGCTACGGTCAGGTTAGCGACATAGCGGTTGATAAAAAAAATCAAGTTTCGGTTATGCTGTTCGACAATCTCAATCAGTGCGTTTTCATCTCCGGCCAGGAAACGATGGTAGCTGTCAGCGCCGCCGTCCATGTCATACCCCTTCCGCGGTCAGCCCTATGATGCCTCTGATTATTAGGCGACCGGCTTCGCGAAAAACCTCAGCAGATTGATTGTAAACTTCCGGGAGCCGTTATTATACCTGACGTGCCTGGATTAATGGATGATGCGGCGAATGGAGATGATCGGATTCCGGCTGAAGTTGACTATCGATTCTTTGACGGCGCCGCTGTCGAGATAATAGGTACGGTCGGAACTGGATGCGTGGATATACTTCCCATCGCCGACATAGAGACCGACATGGTCGCAAATGCCGTCATTATTGTACCAGTCAAAGCACAGGATATCGCCAATCTCGATTTCCGAACTGGAAACCGCAATGCCGGCGCTGGCTTGCGACCGGGCGGTCCGCGGCAGTCGGATATCAAAAAGCGTCAAATAGATATAGGATGTGAATCCCGAGCAATCAAATCCTGTCTCCGGCGACATGTTGGCATAAACATATCTGATCCCAATCAGGGAGCGGGCCAGATCGACAATCTCCTGTTTTTGCTCGTTTGTCAGGCTGGATGGCGCCGGGGTTGGCGTAGCGGACGGTGTTGGCGTCACAGCCGGCGTCGGGGTGACCTCGGGTGTTGCTTGAGTCGTCGGCGCCGGGGTGGGCGACGGCGTTGGCGATGGTGTCGGTTCTGGGGTCGGTGACGGCGTTGGCGATGGCGTCGGGATCGGCGTTGGGGTCGGGGTTGGCGTCGGGGTCGGGATCGNNGCCGGGCAACAAACTGCGCGGTGATCATGCTGCTCAGGACATACCCGGTTTGGCCGGAAGCGGTTTCAACTTTGGACCAGTCCTGGCCGAAGCCGATCCGGGTGATCTGGTCGCCCATCCTGAGCCGGGCAAGAATGGCTGCGCCGGTGTTTGGCATTTCCCGCAGGTTAACCGTATTGACCTGAACATAATAAACAGTATGATCGGCGGTGAATTCGCTGACCGGCACACCCTCTTGAGGAATGCCGCTGCTGTCAAAATCACGCGGATAGGTAGCCGCTGCAGATTCTGTTTCCGTTTCCGTAACCGGCGTCGGCTGCGATGTCGCGACCATGTCCGTGGCTGCCGGCTCAGTCGCAGTCGTCGTTGGTTCGCTCGTCAGGTCAGGCGCCTGATCAGATGCGGCATCAGATCGCCGTTCGGATTCCGCGGACCAGTCGACAGCAAAGGCCATGCTGGCGGTATCGTCGAAAATCTCTGACTGGGCAGCCAGATACTCGATCCGGTTGATCTGCTTCAACTGCTTCTCCCGCACCGGTAATGAACCGAAAGACTGGCTTTCCTGACCGGCATCAAGCTCAAAGCCAGATGTCGCAGCAGATAAATTACTGATCTTCGGCTGCCGGACGATAAATAAGCCGTCCGGGCTCTGGGAAATTGAATAAATTAAGACTGCGAAAACAAAAAAGATGGCAACAAGCGTTAAAGACAAGAACAAATCCTTGCCGGCCGAGCGAAAGCGCGATGACGCTGACCGGCCGGAATCGGCCGGCTGATCCGGAATGGCCGGCCTTACGATCTGGATGCTTCTTTTCTGCTCAGGGTTGTTTTTTTTCACAAACACCCTTCCCCATCGCGAACTGTTACCAAAGAACACCGGTTCATATTGTCTTCTGCCATTTTCCAGAATAAAATAAACAATTTGATTATCTCAGATCGTACCGTGGCTGTCAAGATTTGTCACGACTTAAACCAGGCCCAAGGGGATAAACAGATGACAATCTGATTAAATTCGTTTAACAATGCGGGAAAAAGGCTTGATCAACATTCGTTGGTTAATTGTGTGCTTCCTATCCGCTCTCGATATCCTTGTTTATGTCGTCAGCAAGCGCATTATATG
>DOFA01000291.1 GCA_003532195.1 Clostridiales bacterium | reverse complement strand
TTAAAAGCGCGTCGGCGCGCCCAATTGGAAGGGTCGAATTGTTTAGTATAATCCATAAGTTTTCTGTCCTTTCTCGAATATCACACGCAGCAGGTTTATAAAAATGAATACGCGCGGTTGACCAGAATCATGTTGACCGCCCATCGGTATCCGGGCTCCGTTGTGAATGCCAGCCTGATCAAACCGTCATTGGAATGGACCAGCGGCAAGATCCGGCAGTCATAGCGGCCGGCACGCAGCCTTCTCCCCCGCCCGCGCCGCCCCTCCGGCCGCAAGGCCACATGGGTGCAGGAAGGTTGGTCCGGATCGCCGGAGACAACCAGCAGGTCATACTTCCCTTTCGGCAGCTCGATCAGGAATTCCGCCGGTTCCGAACCGCAGATGAAGTCGCGCCGCAAGGCGTCGGGTCCTTGCCGGTCGACCGCCAGCAAGCCGGCGGTTTTCTGAAAGCCATAACCCAAAGCGGTAGTGAACCGGGTCTGCGCGTTGATCCGGATAAAGGTCTGCGCCACAGCCATCTGCTTTTCCGCCGTAATCGCCTGCCGGTGGACAGTTTCGGCATAGTCCTTGATCAGTTCTTTTTCCGGAACGCCAAAATCGAACTTGTAGACAGTCACGGGCGTACGGCTGACATTCCCCAGACAGTACTCAAACAGGAAGCTGTCGAGATGCTTGATAAAGGCCGTGTTTTCATCTTCCCCGAGAAAAATCCGGCGATAGGTGTGCGCTTGATGGATCATGACACCCTCTGCCGGAGGTCGCTCGTCAAGGCGCGCACCGCCCGGATCCAGACCGGCCGCGTCGAGCGCGCTGGCAGCGTCGGCAGCGTCGGGCGCGGCGTCCGTGTCGGCCGCCTCTGCCGCGGTGGCTGCGGCAGGAGGTCCTTCCCCCAACCAGTAAACCCGGCTGCTTTCTGTAGAAAAAGCGATGATCCCGTCCGTGAACAGAAAAGCATGCGCGCACCACCCGGCAGCGGTTTGCACGATAACTTGCGGCACAGCGAAACAATTGCGGATTCGCGCGGTGTTGCCGAGCAAGCTTTTGACCAGGATCCAGGCTGTCTGGCTGTCCCGCCGCTCACTGCTGACCTCAAATCCGCCCCGGGCCAGAAAACGGTCAAACCGGCAGTCCGGCCAGCCGGGACAGACCGGAAACCGGTCCGCCTGCTCGTGGGCATAGAATGCCCGGCCCCGGCCGGCACCCCGCCGGCCGTCGGGCACGGCCGGGAATACTTCAATCACGCCGTCGAAACACTGCAGCAGCATCTCGTTGACCGCCGCCGCGATCTCTCCTGAAGCTTCCATCATCGGCGGATAATACAAAGGCTGCTGGTCCAGGCAGCAGTAATTGATCCAGCGTTCGGTCTCTTCATACCCCAGGCCATTGGAGCGGCAGACATAGTCGATGCCTTTTTCATAAAGCAGGCGCAGGGCTTCGTTACCGTCGCCCAGGCGCGCTGCGGCGCAGGACAGCCAACCAAAGCCAAAAACTCCGATTTCTGTCGAATCCGCGGCGTATGCCAGGGTGTTTTTCCCAATCTCCCGCCATGTCTCATCGCTGTTTCTGCTGATTTCTCCAACCGGGAATATCGGCATCAGCAGCGACGGATGGCGCAGCCACAAGTCCGCCGGGGCATGCTCGGAATCCTTGAGCCGGCGCTCGCTGCAGCTATCGCATAGCGGATAGGGCGACAGCCGGTCGAGCAAATCCTGGTCGGCGGCCAGGGTTTCCGGTGATTCGCCGAGGATCCGGCCGGCTGCAAGGGTGAAGCGCAGCAAATACCGGACAGCGGACAGCGTAATCACCGAATTTCTGGTCAGTGGCCCTTGCTCTGGTGATACATCCGGATAGAAATAGTACTGCTGTTTTGCCGGATCGAATTTCGCGACCTGACGGATGAAACAGATGATCTTGCGGAAGCAAGGATAAGCCTGATCGCGCAGAAAAGCCTGGTCGCCGGTATATTCATAATGCCACCAGAGAAATTGGGCGCACCACGGGGCAATGCAGTTGTACAGAGCATGCGGATAATCGGCGGCCCATCCATCCACACCGTAGACATCGCGGGCAAAGCGTGCCGCAAGCTGTCCATGGGCGAGAAATCCGTCGCTGAAAACCCGGCCGAGTTCCGGGTGATTGGCTGTGTAAACCGGCCAGTAAGAGGCCTCGATGTTCACATCCCAATACCAGAGGCTGCCCCATACCGTCGGCTGGCGAATGTCCCACAAACCCGACAAGCCACTGGCTTGCTCATACATTTTGCCGCCCCGGCCGCTGCAGCAGGCCAGGGTGTACAAATTCATATACCAAAGTGTTTCCAGAAAACGATCCGGCAGGCGCAGCGCGCTTTGGCGCCAGAAAGTCTGCCAGTGTGTCCGGTGCTCCTCCGCCAGCCGATCCAGATCGCCGGCGGTCAAAGGCAGCCGCCGGAACAGGTCGGGCAGTCTGCTGTCATCCTGCACATCGCCAAAAACAGCCGTAACCAGATACCCGGTCCCCACGTTGCCGGCGGACTGCAGCCGCAGTTCATTCATGCCGAACCGGACTGTGCCAGCCAGGCCGATCAGCCGGGCGACAACCAGGAAACGGTACGGCAGGCAGCCGGCTATCTGTCCGGCCGCGGAGCCGCCAGCCGGAACATCAGCAGAATCGGCGGAAGAATCGCAGCCCGGATCAAAGGAAACGGCATAGGAGAAGGTCCGATCATCCCAGCGGCGGAGCCGGCAGTTGTACCCTTCGTGCAGACGACGCTGCGGATATAGCCAGGAAATTGACCGAATCAAATCCGTTTGATTCTGGCTGACTTCGGTGACCAGAAAATCCCAGTCAGCCGCCATATAGGCCGTTATTTCCGCCTGCGCCGCGCCGCTGGCGGCCCTGAAGGTCACCCTGGCCGCTTCGATGTCCAGCACCAGGCTAGATTGCTCGGGATCCTTCAGCCGGTCGTCCAGATCAAAGATCAGTTCGCCGGTCGGCGGATGGCTGACGCCCCGGTAGAGAGAGCCGTACTCCCGGGTTGCGCCGTGCAGGCTTTCAAAATACTGATTGACCGCTTCCTGGCTGTAGTCCCGGTATTTCTCGTCAGCCAGACGTTCCAGGTCCGGATAACGCGGGCCTTGAAAAACCGGCTGGCCATCTGTGTCTGTCTGCGCCATGCCAGCGTGACGGTAAAACGCCAGCCGGCGGTAGTAAACTTCATAGTGATTGACAGCCAGGCTGAGCCGGCCGTTCCGGTAGAAGGCCATGGCGCCCATCACGCCGTTGCCCAGCGGCAGCGCGTTGTGCCAGTCATTAGAGCAGTTTCTGAAGTGAATCTGATGGCTCATCTTCAACCTTTCAGAGATCCCAGCAGAACCCCTTTGACCAGGTATTTCTGCATGAAGGGATAAATCAGCATCATCGGCAGACTGGAGACGACGATGACCGAATATTTCAGGAGATCAGCCGCGTTTTTCTTCTTGATCAGCTGGGCGATGTCGATGCTGCTCGCAATGTCCTGCATGCTGTTCTGAACCAGGATATCGCGCAGAACCAGCTGCAAGGGGTATTTTGCCGGGTCGCTCAGATAGAGCATCGCGCCAAAGTAGGAGTTCCAATGTTCAACCGCATAAAACAACCCGATTACCGCAATGATCACCTTGGACAGCGGTATGGCAAAACCGCAGAAAAACCTGAAATCGCCGCAGCCATCGATCCGGGTCGCCTCAAGCATGTCCTCCGGTATATTCTGTCGGAAATAATTCATGGTGATCGTCATATTCCAGACATTCAAGGCGCCCGGAATGATGATCGCCCATAAGGTGTTCAGCATACCCAGGTTCTTAACCAGAAGAAATGACGGAATCATACCGCCGCTGAACAGCATCGTGAATAAGAACAGGAACATCAGCCAGCTGCGGCCGCCCATGTCCCGGCGCGATAATGGATAGGCCGCCAGCAAAGTCAGAATGATATTAATCAGCGTGCCAACAAACGTGTAGAAAACCGAATTGGCAAACCCTCGCATAATCGACGGAACGCTGAAGATAGCCTGGTAGCCGTCCAGGGTGCAGTCCACGGGAAATAACCAGACGCGGCCTTGCGTCAAGGCCAGCCCGGAACTGAACGAAGCGCTGATCACATAAATGATCGGAAACAGCGTGATCATCAAAAAGAAAAGCCCCGCCAGCAATATCAAGGCATTGAAGACTTTATCGGCGCCGGTTGCCTGCCACTTGCGCATATTTTTCATTTTCCGCCTCCGTTCCCGCCCTTACCAGACGCCAGTCCCGCTGATCCGCCGGGACAGCTTATTGACCGCTGTGATCAGGACCAGACTGATGACGGNNATGTAAACAAGCCGATGGCGGTCGAATAGGAGTACAGCGGAATCTGAGCTTTCAAGCCGACTTTGTAAACCAATGTGGAAATGATCTCCGACTGGGCGAGATTCAGCGGTGTCTGCAGCAGATAAACCTTTTCGAAACCGACATTGAGAATACTGCCGCAGTCGAGAATCAGCAGGATTACTGCTGTCGGCACCAGCATTGGCAGATCGATGTGCCGGATCTGCCTCCACCTGCTGGCGCCGTCGATCGTCGCCGCTTCGTAGAGAAGCGGATCGATGCTAGTCAGCGCGGCGATATAGACAATCGATGAAAAACCGGTTGTCTGCCAGATTCCAGACCAGACATTCAGATGGCGAAAACTGGCCGGCGCGCTGAGAATGTCGATCCGATCAAGGCCTAACAAACTGATGAAGTTGTTGATAACCCCGGTCCGGACGGAAAACAGCTGGTTCATCATGCCGACAATGACAACCGTGGATATAAAATACGGCGCATAGGTCACCATTTGCACGGACTTTTTAAAGAACGCGTTCCGGGCATAGCTGATGCAGAGGGCGAGGATGATCGGCATCGGAAAGGATGCCAGCAAGGAGTAAAGACTCAGGATAATTGTATTTTTCATGACCCGCTCGAATTGATAGGATCCAATAAACAAGGCGAAATGCTGAAAACCAACCCAGGGGCTTTGCCAGAAACCCTGGGTGATGTTGTAATTGCGGAAAGCAATCTGCGCACCCAGCATCGGATAATAGCAAAAGACCAGTAAATAGGCGACCGGCAGAACCAGCATGCCATAGAGCTGCCAATTTCTCAGAATTTTATTGCGGTGTTTCAACATGGTCGGACTCCCTGTAATCATTCCATTCGACAATCCGGTTGCCGACTGCCGCGCTTCGGCACTCTGCCTGCGGCGCTTCGGCACTGCCTGCCGCGATCAAGAAGATCCGCCGGCCTTTCTGGTTGCCAGCAGCAAAAAGCACGGCGGATCTTCTCTGTCTTGAGTCGCGGGTTCAGGTTTTAGGGTTTATTGGCCGTACTTGTCATCATAAGCAGCTTGATAGATCGCCAGCATATTGTCCAGGCCGATCTCTTCCAGCTCGCTGAGATAGCTGTCCCAGCCGGTTTCGATATCGCTTTCGCCGGTAATGAATTTTGCGGTCATTTCCTGGAGGTACGACTTGATCGCCGTTTCATACATGGACAATTCCGCAGCTTCCGCTTCATCATAAGTCAGCTTGGGCATCAGTTCATCGTCTGAAGGCAAATAGGGATAGTAATTCGCTTTGCTTTCGTCATACAGGATGATCTCCAGCTCCGACTCCGCGGTCGCCAGCACGCCCAGGCGCAGGTCGGAAGTCCGGTAGGTCAGGCCGATCTGGTTCCAGGAACGGTTTTTGTCGGCCAGAGCGACCAATTGCTCATACAGGGCCGGTTCGCCATTGATGCCGAGTTTACTGCTGT
>DOFA01000078.1 GCA_003532195.1 Clostridiales bacterium | reverse complement strand
TGGGCGAACTGGCAAACGATCCGGAATCCGGCTCGATCCGCGATCTCCCGTACAGTAATATCGAACATCTGCGTCGCTGCCTTCTCGAGGTCCGGACCAAGGAAATCCCGACCAAGATCTTCGACTTGAGCGGTTCCGGCGGCTTCCTGTACCGCGTCCTGAAAGAAGGCGTCTTCATCGGCAACCGCCGGGAAGCANNAACGTTTGAGCCGGCGGCATAAAGCTTGCGCAGCAGCCTTGCGACTTGAATGGGCGATCAGCAGCAAACTGATCGCCCTGATATCTTTATGATGATAATACCGGTTTGGTCAATTTTCGAACAGACTTAGTTAGAATTCTGTTAAACTATAGCTATTGATTATAGCTATAATTATGTTATAATCAAGCTATTCTATTTCAGGAGGCGTTTTATGAAAGTTAGTGCGACAGACATGAAGAACTTTTTTGGCAAATACCTTGAAAAATGCAAGGACGAAGCTGTCTTTATCACCAAGAACGATCGGATTGTAGCCAAACTCATCGCCTATGAAGATCCGTCGGACGGATACCTGATGCTTAAGGATGGCAGTGCCGCATATGCTTATTCCGGCAAACGGATTACTTATGAGGAGTTTCTCAAGATAACGGAAAACAACGAAGAAAGGTATGAGTATATCGACGGCGAGATCTACCTGATGTCATCGCCCGGCATGACACATCAACTGATTCTTGCCAATCTTAATGATCGTTTATTTAATTGGTTTAGAGGTAAGAAGTGTCGGGTATTTTCGGCACCCTTCGATGTTACGCTGACTAACGATGAACTGAAAAGCAAAAATGTCGTGGAGCCTGATCTGCTCATATCCTGTGATTATCAGGAACAGCGTGATGCCAATGACAGGTATACAGGCATACCCGACCTGGTTATCGAAATACTGTCGCCGCATACCCGAAGCATGGATCTGGTGAAAAAGCTGAATGTCTACCTCAGCGGCGGTATCGGTGAGTATTGGGTCGTCGATCCCCGGGACCGCAAGGTAATCTTGTTTTATTTTGTTGAAAAACAGCTGGAAGAAATGATCCTGTTCAAGTGTCCGGATGTGGTCAAATCGCTTCACTTCGCAGGACTGGAAGTGCCAACTGAAGACATATTCAGCGAATGAAACGGCACCATTGGCTTATTGGGGCATCCTGAGATTGCGAAGCCCGAGCGTCCAATGCAACGTGCCAGTCAATTGATCAAAATCCCATGATCCGCCAAGGCATTCTTTTTGTATAATGAAAACAATATCACTTAACGGAGGAATCGACCATGGAGATAGTCATCAGGGAAAATTACAGCCAAATAAGCCGGTACGCGGCATCGATCATTGCCGGCTGCATCCGTTCGAAGCCTAACTGCGTACTCGGACTGGCAACCGGCGGTACGCCGATCGGGACCTACCAGGAGCTGATACGGATGCATCGGGAGGAAGGGCTCGACTTTTCAGGTGTCCGGACCTTCAATCTGGACGAATACTTTGGCGTCGGCATCGATCTTGCCAAATCATACCAAGAGGATCAGAGTTACGCGCGGTTCATGTACGAGGAGTTGTTCCGGCATGTCAACATCCGACCGGAAAACGTGCATATCCCGGACGGGCTGTGCCCGGACCCGGTGAAGTTTTGCGCAGAATATGAAGCCGAAATCCGGAAAGCCGGCGGCATCGACCTCCAGCTCCTCGGGCTGGGCGGCGACGGCCATTGGGGCTTCAACGAGCCTGGGACTTCGCTTGCGTCCCGGACGCATATCCAGGCCCTGACCCGCCAGACCCTGGACGACAACTACGAAGCCTTCTACCGCAAGATGGGTGCTGACCGCAGCCAGATGCCCTATTTTGCGATCACGATGGGCATCGGTACTATTCTCGAGGCCAGAAGCATCCTCATGATCGTCAACGGCATCCGTAAATCAATCGTGGTCGCGCAATGCCTGGAAGGTCCCGTGACTTCGCAGATCACTGCGTCCGCCATCCAGCTGTTCAGCGGCGGCATCACAGTCGTTCTGGATGAAGAAGCGGCCTCCGGGCTGCAGCACGCCGACCATTACCGCCATGTCGAGCAACTGAAGGTCCAATATGGCCTTGATAAACGCGCTCCTGGGGGCAGGTGCTAAAAGAATTCTTCCCGCTCGTCGGACGAGAAAAAAAGTTGCATCACTTCTTCATCGTCAAGGACGCCGTCCGTTTCCAGGAGCATGGCCCGGGCGATTTCCCGCTCAGCCGCCGCCTTTTCCCGGAGTTCGGCCAGGCGCCCGGGTATTCCTTTGTCGGTTATCATGTCCTTGACCAGGCCAAAAAGGCGTTCGCTCCCGCAGAGAAAAAGTCCTTCGTCCAGCACCTTGGAGGCGACCATCGCTTCAAAACCGTCAAAATCGAGCTGGGCCCGGGCTTTGGCGAGGTCCTTGATGACATAGTCGATTTCTTCACGGTAAGTGGGATTTCTCAGCAAATACACTTTCTTTGCGAAAATTGCCGCGTCGAGGGCCTGGACTTGTTCATCCGGCAGGCAGTCCGTCAGCACGACGATATCCAGGTCTGAACCGTTCACCAGTTTTCCGGACGAAAACTCCGGCCGGGGCTCCCGGTGAGCCATCTGGTGCGCGACATCGCCCGAAAGGATGAAACAGGCATGCTCACGGATGCTCGCAGAATCCTCCTGGGCTGCCACGATTTCCGACAGGATATCCCGCGCCAGCAGGAATTTTTGCCGGCTGACCGAGAGGATTTCCTGATGGATTTCCTCGGCTCTGGCCAGCACGGCTGACGCTTGCCGGACCAGACCGGCGACCGTGTAGCTGGCAAATTCCCTGATAATGGACGGCGAAAGCCGCGCATAGCCTTCGACGCGCTTGTCGAACCGAAGATACCGCTCCCCGACCGTCCGGACAATGATTTCCGGGTTGCCGCAGCAGCCTTTCCAGGCGTCGAGGAGATCCAGTCCTGACCGGGCGGAAATTTCCTTTCCGGTCAGCGGACCATTTTGTTCCAGTATTTCGAGAAGTCCACTCATCTATACCCCATCCTGATCAGTTATCCCTTTGTGTCAGGTCATGGCGTCGGCTTTGCCGATTCTTTTTTCTGGTGTGTTTTGCGCACAAGCAGCCAGACGGCCGTGCCGGCGGCTAGCAGAAGCGCGATCAGGGCGGGAAGAAGCCAGGCGGTATGCGCAGGCGAAACAACATCCTGCAGATTGACTACATCGGATACCGCAGCACCTGGGATCGTTTGGGTGGTTATCAGGTACGCGGACATCGTCTGGTTCCGATAAGTTACTGCACCCTTGCTGCCAACCGTGACATCTCTGGCGATCAAAATGAATTTTTTATCGACTGCATCAAACTGGTAGACATTGACCAGGGTACCCTGGACCAGGTTTGTCGCGATGCTGAACGTGGCCAGACCGGGCAGGTCGCCGTGTTGGGCAAAACCATAGGTCATATGCTGACCGCCGGGTTCGAGGAAAGCGAGCATCTCCTGGTCGTGCTCCGTCACGGTTGAAAAAGCAAAGTCATAGAGCTCGTGCTCCGCTGCGCGGGTGACGTCCTGGCCGCTGAAGGTGATGGCGGCGCCCGTCTGCGTAAAGGTCAGGGCCGCTTTTTCCTGACCCTGGAGCGCGGTGAAGAATTTTCCTGTCACCAGGGTTCCCGTATGGCGATCCAGTGCAACCTCGAGGCGGCTGCCCGGTGTCTGGTTGAGTTTGTCGATGGTCGTACCATAATCCAGGCAGGTTACAAACTTCCCTTGCTGGTTGGCTATGGGATCGAACGTGCCGAATAAATCAGCACGGTCAAAGTAGTCCTGTGGATTGATCACCTCCTGCTGGTAATCGATGATCCGTTCCTGGAAAAAATCCTGGATCTCATCGATGGTGACAGAGTCGGTCTCCGGCCCATGGTAGTGGTAGTTATCGCAGCGCGGGGAGGTGTCCAGCAGGCTGGTTCCGGTTCCCGCGCTCCAGAAATTCGTGTTCATATGATTGAAGCGCTGCAGCACACCCGGGAAGGACTGCCAGCGGACATAAGCGGCGCCGTTTTGCGTCCAGCGGTCATTAGTATAAACATCATTCGGATCATCGTAGCGAAACGTCAGCACGTTCGGCGGCGCCAGCTGCAAGTCGGACGGATCTAAGCCGAGCAAGTCGTCGGTCTGGAAAAAATCGGTTTTAAGCTGGGGTGTTTCGGCAAAAAATGAATGGGTCTGGCCGGACAGGCTGGAGATGGCGCGGTAATCGCTCGTCTCAGGGGCCGCCGGCATGGCTTCATTTTGTTTGAACATAAGATTAAAAATGAATTTGACCTCAAGCGTACAGTCCTGTGTGTCAGACCCGACATCGTTGGCTGCCCGGATGGTAAAAAGGTAGTTGCCTGTCGCGATGTTTGGCTGTATGGTCAGCAAGCCGGTCTGCGGATCGATGGCGAGCGCCTCGGGCAGCAGTACGNNGGCGTGCTGCCTGCAGCCTGGATGAGGAAGGTTTTAGGGTTTTTTTGCTGGAACTGCTTGATGAAAACATAGTGGAAATCATTCGCTTCAGCATCCTGGATCACCGGCGTGGTACGCGGCTCGGTCACCTCCAGAATGCATGTTTGGACATCCTGGCCGACATCGTTTTGTGCGCGTATGCCAAACCGGTAGCTGTCGGCAACAAGGTCAGGCCCAATGGTCAGCAAGCCGGTCCTGGCATCGATGGCAGCCGTGGACGGGAATGGGTAGTCGGCGTACGGCACCAGTGACCACGTGATCGGCGTACTGCCGGCTGCGGTCACCTGGATGCTCAAGCCGCGGTCGCCTGTCGTCAGGGCGAAGGTATAGTTATGCCTGGCGGCATTGATATCCGGCGCCATGCGCGCGGCCGGCGAGGGTGCCACTGTCGGCTCAGGTGTGGGAACCGCTGCTTCCGTCACCTCGAGCGAGAACACCTGTTCGTCAGGCGGGGAGGGGTCATTGCCTTCATAGGGACCGAGCAGTCTGGACCGGTCCAGGACCTGGCCATCCGGGAGCGTTACCTGATAGATGTCCCGGTTTTCTTCGGCGCGTATGGTGAACGTATACGTCGCGGCCGGCGTGCCGGGTGCGACCAGGAGCTGACCGGTATCCCTGCCGATGGTCACGCCGGGCGGTTCTTCGGCCAGGGAGAAGGCGAATGGCGCATACCCGGTTGCAGTCACCTGGAACTGGCCGCCTGTGGACGGGGTGCTGAAATGGCCGGCGCTTGTGATTTTGACCGGATTGGGATGGGCCTGCCAGACCCATTCGACGAAAACCCGCTGCCAGAACAAGACGGCGCCGGTGGGATTGCCGTTGGCGTCCAGGACCGGCAGCAGCTTCTTGGCCGGGGTTTTCACATCCGGCGCGCCTTTCAGCCAGAGGGAATCACTTTGCTGAACCGGCATGTAACGGTAGTCGATCAGGCCCGGGTGAAAATCCTGGGTGGAAAAGGCATCCGCCCAATAACAAAATTCATCGCCTGAAACGGCCTGGGTTCCGTTGGGATTGATCACGTAGATGAACTCATCGTAGGCCATCTGGTCGACGAGACGGCCGCCGCCGACGTCGAAGCGCTTGTACGAGTCAGGCACCTCGGAGATGACCCGTGAGAAGTTCATGTCCATCGCGGCTGAAAAGGGAACCTCACCGGAAATGGTCGCGCCCCGGTAGTCCAGGCTTACCTGAATGCGAAAAGAGTCAAAGGTGGTCCACAATTCGGCATCGGGTCGCACATCAAAATTCCAATGAGGCACCTCCGCGCCGTTGGCGTCGATGAAGACATCGCGGGTGTCAAAATAGCCGTATTCGTCGGTGCGGGCATAGGCGACGCCGCCCGTCGAGATCGGCGAGTCGATGGTGGTAACATACAAGAAGGATCGTACCGTGACGGGACTGTTCGGGTAATAGAAGTATTCATAGCGGTTTTCCGTGTCGCTGGCTGGCACATCGTAGTTGATCAACCGAACTGGCTGAACCTGGCCGACGACAAAATCGTTGAAATAGTCGGCCTGGGTGATGGTGAATTTCTCAAACGGCAAAGCGGCGGCAGCGCCGCTGGAAAAATAGCTTTGGCCGTTGACCTGGAACTCGATAAAAGCCCGTTCCCCGCCAGATAGAATAGTGTCATTTTTCTGGAAGAAGATCCCTTCACTGTTGGTTTTAGCGAACCCGGAAGCCGGATACTTGCGGATCGCGGGGTTGTTCCGGTCGTTCGCGTTGACCGGATCAAACGGTGTATCCCTGGGGATCACCCAGACCCGGTAGGGCAGGTTGGAGACCGGCACAAACCCCTCCTCATTGTCTGAACTGATCGGAACCTCCTTTTCAATCACGCCGCTGACCCGCCCCGGGTAGACATATGTCTCCATAAAGGTGACTCTGTGACCGGCGGTATTTGTCTGCTTGCGTTCCCACAAGGTCGGCCGCCAGTTGACCAAGTTGAAGTGCTTGCCGAGAAAGTCGATATAAACATTCAGAATGCCGTACAATTCGATATCCAGCTGATACGGATCCGCTTCCACCTGCACACCGGTTCCGAGAAAGGCGCCTGCTCCCACCAGGTCGTAGCCAAACAGTTCGACCCCCAGCATGGGGCCGAACTTGATGTAGCCGTCGACATCTCCGGTCAGGTTGACATCGCCCTCGCCCTTCAAGGTCTTGCTGAAAACAGGCCTGATGCTGCAGGGCACATAGGCGGCAGTTTTGCCCCGCACACCGATGGTTACTGAGGTGAATTCCCGAGCGGCAAGCTCTATCCTGAGGTCGCCGTCCAGGCCGACAATAATGAACACGCCGCCGGTCACGCGGCCGACATCGCCGATGCCTGCGTCGATGCCGCATATCGGAATGCGGACTTCTTCGTGGATCGAGGCGTTGAACTCGGCCAGCAGGTAACTCTCCTGGTTGAGGGTCATGGCGAAATAGTAGCCGCTGAAGCGCGTGTACTTGGCGTTGACCAGGATCTTCTGGATGCCTATGCCGCCGCTGACCTTGACCTGGACGGTGGCGCCGCTGCTGGTTTGGCCGGTCAGAAGCGTCTTATCGAACTTTAGATCAACCAGTTTCTCGCCGAAGATATGCGTGTAGCCTTGGTATTGCTCCTGTAATGACACGGCCAGGACATCCTGCGGGCCGGGCAGCACGACGCTGCTCTCGATGTTCGGAGCGAAGCCGCTGATGTTTCCTGGCGTCAGCTCGATCGTTTCACCGTTTGCCCCGCCCAGAGAAAAATCCTGGAAGATCTCGTGCAGCTGCGGCCGGGTCACGGCGTAGGTGTCCTGAAGCGCGGCGACCTGGCCCATCAGCGCGCTGTTTGCCTGGTAGAGCCCGCTGTGCACCGTCGGCGACACGACCTTGAAGGCGGTGCCCCGGGCTGTATCCACCACGACCGTGCCGTTCTCGAT
>DOFA01000038.1 GCA_003532195.1 Clostridiales bacterium | reverse complement strand
TTAGGTGTGATTTTAAGTGTCTCGATGGACCATAACCTGACGTCCAGCTAATTCGGGGCTCAACATCGCTGCAAGACAGCCGTCCGGCAAGAGAAATGCCGGACGGTTTTTTAATTTTCAGCAAAATATCAGAACAGATGTTCGCTATTCAATCATAATATTATTACATTTAGATTACACTTCGCTGGCAAACAGGTGAATGGTTGAATTCATGCGGTGCGGAGTGTAGAATACACTCAGGTGGTGAATAGTAGAGCGTTTATATATTATCGTGGATAATTGTGGTGAATATATAAAACAACGAGACCAAATCCAGATGATTCGCCGCGGGAAGGAACGACAATAACCAGATGGCCAGATATACCCACACAATCGATGCCAAGGGGCGGGTGTTCGTCCCGGCGAGACTGAGGGACAGCCTGGGCGGCTCGCTGATCGTGACGCTCAGCCTGGATGACGGCTACCTGTCGGCCTACACCCCGGAAAGCTTCCGCCTGATCCGCGAGCAGATCAGCCAGCTGTCCGGAACCGACCCGGCTGTCCGGCGACTGAAGAGATCGATCATCGGCGAAGCCATGGTCTGCGAACTGGACGGTCAGGGGCGCATTTGCGTCAGCGATGAGCTATGGTCACATATCAGCGTCCGTCCCGGTGATGAAATCTGTTTCATTGACATGTTTGATAAACTCGAAATCTGTGCCAAATCCTTCTATCAGCAACAGAAGGAGGAACAGGGATCGCTTTCCGGCGTAGACCTGGCACGCTTTGATGTCCGCGGCATCTGATTTTTGCCATCAGCCGGTGTTGCTGAGCCAGACGATCGAATATCTGGCTATCCGCAGCGACGGGATCTATATTGACTGCACGCTGGGCGGCGGCGGCCATTCCGCGGCAATTCTCGCTCATCTGGGCCCCGGCGGCCGGCTGATCGCTCTGGATCGTGATGCCGATGCCTTGCAGGCCGGCGGCAAGCTTCTCGAGACTGTAAAGAGCCCGGCGGCCTGGCAGACGGCGGCCGGCAATTTTTCGGATCTGGACGAAATCCTGGGAAAAATGGATATTAAGGCGGTCGACGGCATTTTAGCCGACCTCGGCGTCTCTTCCTGGCAAATCGACCAGGCGGACCGTGGTTTCAGCTACGGCCAGGAAGGTCCGCTGGATATGCGCATGAACCGCGATAGCGGCCCGACCGCCGCCGATATTGTCAACTCCCGCAGCGAAGCCGATTTGATCCGCATCCTTCGCGACTATGGCGAAGAACGTTATGCCGGGCGGATCGCCGCCGCCATCGTGGACTACCGCAGCCATCAGCCATTCCGGACCACGACCGAGCTTGCCGATCTGGTCATCCGGGCCATGCCGGGCCAGGCGCGCCGGGAAAACCAGCATCCGGCGCGGCGGACCTTTCAGGCGATCCGGATCGAAGTCAACCAGGAGCTGGCTTCCCTGGGGCAACTGCTGGCGACCGGTCCGCACCTGCTGCGGAACGGCGGCAGGATGTGTGTCATAACCTTCCACTCTCTGGAAGACCGTTTGGTCAAAGAGTGTTTCCGCAGCCTGGAAAATCCCTGCATCTGTCCGCGCGACTTCCCGGTCTGCACCTGCGGCCGCAAGCCTCTCGGCAAGGTGCTGACCAGGCGGGCCGCCGTGGCCGATCCGGCTGAACAGAAGAATAATCCGCGTTCTCACAGCGCCAGGTTACGCTGTTTTGAACGTCGGACCGACTGAGAAACTGACTGAGAGGAGACTGACGACCATGGCAGACATATATGGCAATCTGGCTCTGAAGCGCCGCCGGTCCGCCGCTGTCCGGCAAACTGCCGGTGTCCGGGAAGCCAACCAGACGATTCAGCTTCGTCCGGACAAGCTTCAGACGAAGCGAATACCGGTGTCCGCGACGCCGGCCCCGGAGCAAGCCAGCCTGGCCCGGGCCCGTTCCATTCGGCGTGCCCTGGCCCGTCAGCGCCTGAAATTGATATCGAGCATCGTTTTGACTATTTTTCTGGTTACCGGGATTTTCGCCGCCGTGGTCTATCGTCAGGCGATGATTCTGGAGATGAATTTCCGGAACTTGTCTGTGGAGCGCGCGATTGCGGAAATTGAAAAAGAAAACAGCCAGATCAGCGAAAGCCTGGCCCAGCAAACCAACCTCGACGAGATCCGGCACCTGGCGTTCGAAAAGCTGGGCCTCCAGGATCCGGCCCGGATGCAGATCGTGACCGTACCGATCCCGAATACGGATCGGGTTGTCTTCGCTGGGGACACCGGAGCCGCCGCAAATGATGAAGCTTATCTGGCCGGTGTGATGAACAATATCGAAGGCTACTTCAAAACATTAAGCCAGCAAAGGCAGGGAGATTGATTTGCACGGCGGTAATGGCGGCCGGCGTGAACTGGACCCGCGCTTGCAGCGGGAAATCCAACGCCAGCAGCACCGGAAAGCCCAGCTTCTCCGCAAGCCGCCTGCAGCCCGGACAGGGCCGGGCACAGACGGCACAGCCGGACGCAGATCCGACCGCCGGCCCGGGATCAGCCGCCGGCGGACGGGCAGACGGCGCCCGGCTTTCATCGCCCTCAGCCTGCTGCTTCTGGTTTTCGCCAGTTTCCTGATTTACCGGCTGTATCAGATTCAAATCGTCAGTTATGAGCAATATGCGGAAGAAGCGGCCGGCCAGCATTATAAAAAGGTTGCCGACATTCCGCGCCGCGGGTCGATCCTCGACCGCAACCATGTGGAAATTGCCGGAACGACTTATGTCTACCGGATCGGCATCACGCCGAAAGACTTGTATTCGATAACTGAAGACCTGTCAGCCACGGATATCGCCGCCGGCATCGCCGATTGCCTCAATCTCGACAGTGGCGCCGTAGCCGCGGAAATGCTGAAAACCGATAAAACATACATTCAACTCAAGAAAGACGTTCCGAGCGATGAAGCCAGGGCCCTGGAAGCCTTTATCGACGACAATAACGTTGGCGGCATCCGCATCGACGCCGAACAGTGCCGGTATTATACCAATGGCACGCTGGCCAGCCAGGTGATCGGTTACAGCAATTTTGATGAAGGACAGCTGATTGGCCAGCTGGGCATAGAGCTGGAATACAACACACTGCTGACCGGAGAACCCGGTTACACCTATGTTGAAACCGACAACTACAGCCTGGGCAAACTGCCTTTTTCCATACCGACCAGCTTACAGGCCAAAGACGGGCAGAATGTCATCCTGAACCTGGATATCAACATCCAGAAGATTGCCCAGGAAGAACTGGAGAACGCCATCAAGGTTTATGATATTACGGCCGGCGGTTCCGTGATCATTATGAATCCCTATACCGGAGCGGTTCTGGCCATGGCTTCCTATCCTTATTTCAGCTGTTCTGACCCGGCGGCCTGCCCGGAGGGGCAGGACGCGGCGACCTGGAGCACGGCGGTGCGGGAAAATATCGAATACCTGTCGTCGCAGATCTGGCGCAACCGGGCCATATCCGACACTTATGAGCCGGGGTCGACCATGAAGGCGATCACGGCGGCGATCGCACTCGAGGAGAATCTGACCACAGAAAGCGAGCCGATGTTCTGCGGCCCGCTCTCCCTGTCCGGTTGGACCATCAACTGCTCGCATGCCGGCGGCCATGGCGCGGAAACCATGCAGCTGGGATTCTGGCGTTCCTGCAATCCGGTTTTCGCCCAGCTATCCCGGCGGGCCGGCGTGTCGATCTTTTATGAGTACATCGAGTCTTTTGGATTCCGGAAAATCACCAGTGTCGACCTGCCAGCGGAAGGAACGGGCATCCTGCATGAGAACCCTTCCGAAATCGATATGGTCACGCTGTCCTATGGCGAGTCGTCAACGGTGACACCGATCCAGCTTGCCGCATCCTACTGCGTCTTCGCCAACGGCGGCAACCTGGTCAAGCCCTGCATGGTCAAGGGCATCACTGACAGCGAAGGCAACATGATTAAAGAAATTCAGCCGGAAACCATCCGGAAAGTGATTTCCGAAAGCACGGCGGCCCGCGTGCGCGAACTGATGAAAGGCGTCGTCCTGTATGGAACCGGATCGGCGGCCTATGTTGAAGGATACGCGGTCGCCGGCAAAACCAGCACTTCAACCGACGATAATGGCGACCATACCCTGTCGTTTGCAGCCATTGCCCCGGCTGACAATCCGGAAATCGTCGTGCTGGTCGTCCTGAACAAACCGGAAGATAAAAAGCTGACCTCCAAGGGCGCGGCGAAAACCTGCGGCCAGATCATATCCCGCACCCTGGAATACCTGGGGATCAGCCGCGAGTACAGCGATAATGACATCTCGCGCCTGAACCGGCTGATCACGGTGCCGGATGTCACCGGACAAACATACGGCCAGGCCCGCAAGACACTCAGCGCGCTCGGACTTCGGACCGAGGCCGGCGATTTGGCGATGGGCGACGATACGCTGGTCCAATACCAGTATCCGTCCGCAGACATGCAGCTGCACAACACCGGCCTGGTCGTGCTCTATCCGGCCGCGGAGCCAGAAGAGGAAGAGGTCGCTGTGCCGGACTTTATGGGCATGAATGTCAACGAATGCCTGAGCGCGGCTGCCGAAAACGGGCTGAACATCCGGATCGTCGGTGATTGCCTGGGCGTGGCGGTCAGCCAGGATCCCGGACCGACTTATAGCGAAGCCGCACCATCGATT
>DOFA01000081.1 GCA_003532195.1 Clostridiales bacterium | reverse complement strand
TTGGCGTTGAAATGGCCGAGAATCTCAAGGAACGCGGCCTTGATGTCACCCTGGTCGAGTTTACCGATCAGCTGGTCGCTTCACTAGACGCGGACATGGCGGCTTTCCTGCACCAGCATCTGCGCCTGAAAGGGCTGAAGCTGCTGTTTCGGACCGGAGCGGCCGGTTTTGCGGTGAACCCGGCCGGCCAGCTGCAGGTACGCCTGACCAACGGCCGGACTTTGCCGGCGGACCTGGTCATTTTCAGCGTCGGCATCAATCCGGACAGCCACCTGGCCAAGGATGCCGGTCTGGAACTGGGCCTTAACGGCAGCATTAAAGTCGACCGTTACCTCTATACTTCGGATCCCGATATCCTGGCCGTGGGCGATGCGATCCAGATCGAGAATTTTGTCACCGGTCAGCCCGGCCTGATTCCCCTGGCCGGCCCGGCCAATAAGCAAGGCCGCATTGCCGCGGACAACATTGCCGGACGGAAGGTGCCTTTCGAGGGCGTTCAGGGCAGCGCGGTGCTCAAGGCGTTCGATATGACTGCCGCCAGCACCGGCCTCAATGAAAAGCAGCTGAAGCGGGACCAGATTCCCTATGCCAAAACTTATATTCATCCGCTGGATCACGCCGGCTACTATCCGGGCGCGACCCAGCTGTCGCTGAAGCTGCTCTTTGATCCGGCCAGCGGCAAGATACTCGGCGCCCAGGCAGTCGGCATCAACGGCGTTGAAAAACGCATCGATGTGCTGGCGACCGCCCAGCGTCTCGGCGCGACGGTCATGGATCTCGAGAAGCTGGAGCTGACTTACGCGCCGCCTTATTCGTCGGCCAAAGACCCGGTCAACATGCTCGGGTATACAGCCACGAACATTTTAAGCGGGGATACAGCTGTTTTCCATTATCATGATATCGCCGGCTTCGACCTGGAAGATAAGGACCTGCTGGTCGATGTGCGCACCCCGGAGGAATTTGACCTGGGCAGCATACCCGGGGCAATCAATATCCCTCTGGACGAGCTGCGCGGCCGGCTGGCCGGTCTTTCGCGTGAGCGCCGGATTCATATCTTCTGCCAGGTCGGTTTGCGCGGGTACCTGGCCACCCGGATTCTCCGCCAAAACGGTTTTGCATCGGCCGACAATTTGAGCGGCGGCTATAAACTCTATCACGCGGTCATGCTGGAAATCGCTGACAATCAGCTGCTGCCGCCGGAGCGCACGGACATGCCTTTCACTTGCACGGGAGAGCCGCGGTTACCCGAAGAGCAGCTTCCGGCCGAAGAGGGCGAAGGGGAAAAACTGGCAGTGCCTCCGGTTCAGGCACAGACGGCAGCGCCTGCCGAATCGCGCACCATGCGGTTGGACGCCACCGGGTTGCAATGCCCGGGTCCGATCCTGAAACTGGCCGAGGGCATCAAGCAGATCGCTCCCGGCGACCGCCTGGTTCTCGACGCGACCGATCCGGGATTCGTCAATGATGCCGGCGTCTGGTGCGAGCGAACCGGACATGTTCTGGAAAACCTGGCGCAGAAGAACGGCGTCTATACGGCTACCATCCGCAAGGGTGAGCCGCGTCAGCCCGCGGCCGCAACGGCAGCCGGCAACGACAAGACGATGATTGTATTCAGCGGCGACCTGGACAAGGCGATCGCAACCTTTATCATCGCCAACGGTGCGGCATCGATGGGCCGCAAGGTCACCTTGTTCTTCACCTTCTGGGGACTCAACATCCTGCGCCGCGGCCAGCGGGTCAAAGTCAGCAAGAATTTCATTGAGAAGATGTTTGGCCTGATGATGCCGCGCGGATCCAGGCGACTCGGCCTTTCCCGCCTGAACATGGGCGGCGCCGGGACAAAACTGATCCGATCAATCATGAAAAAGAAAAACATATCCTCGCTGGAGGAAATGATCCAGGTCAGCCTGCAGACCGGCGTCCGCCTGGTCGCCTGCCAGATGACCATGGACATGATGGGCATCAAACCGGAAGAACTGATCGATGGCGTGGAAATCGGCGGCGTCGCCTCCATGCTTGGATCAGCCGAACAATCAGACATGTCGCTGTTTATCTGAGAAATAACCTGGCAGGCAGCCTCCCGGCCTGAGCGGCTGGGAGGCGCTTCCTATACAAGTGTCCGGACTTTTTCGGCAATCGATTGCCAGGTCAGTCGGTATTTCTCCAGTAGTGCCAGTTCACTGTTGGACGACATCCCGAAAGTGTCTTCGATTCCCATGATGTGCACCGGTATGCCTGAGGTTGCGAGCGCTTCCGCCACAGCCGAACCCAAACCGCCGATCACGCTGTGCTCCTCGCAGGTAAGCACCCTGCCGGTTCGGGCGGCCAGCGCGTGAATCGCCGCAGCGTCCAGCGGCTTGATGGTCGGGACATTGGCAACCAGCGCCGAAATGCCGGCTTCCTGAAGTATACGTGCTGCGCAAAGCGCCCGGCCCGCCATCGAGCCGGTTGCCAAAATTGTGATGTCGCGGCCTTCAGTCAGGGGATATACTCTGCCGATTTCAAACGATCCGTCGCCAGGCAGGTCGTCCAGTTCCCCGCGCGTCACGCGCAGGTAGACCGGCCCGTCCCAGGCAGCCGCCGCTTTCACCGCCGCGCCGGTCTGCCTTGCGTCGCCGGGGGAGAGAACAGTCATGTTCGGCAGAGCCCGCATGATGGCGATGTCCTCGACTGACTGATGCGTCGAGCCATCCCCGTAGTCCGACAGCCCCGCGGATGAGCCGCAGATTTTGACATTCAGCCTGGGGATACAGATCGATTGGCGGATCTGGTCGAAGGCCCGCCCCGTCATAAACACAGCGAAGGTAGAGGCAAAGGGAATCTTGCCGCAAAGAGCCAATCCCGCCGCCATCCCGACCATATTTGGCTCGGCGATGCCTGCTTCCACATAACGATACGGAAATTCCCTCTCCATGTGGCAGCTCATCGTCGAACGGCAGAGGTCGGCGTCCAGCGCCCAGATCCGCGGATCTTTCCTTGCCGCCTCCGCCAGCGCCTTTCCGTACGCTTCCCGCGGATTGCTCATATTATGGCACCTCCGTTCTGGCTTGCAGGCATTCCATGGCTTCCTGATATTGTTCGCGCGTCAGCAGGCCGTTGTGGAAATCAACGGCGTTTTCCGCACAGCTAAGGCCGCGGCCTTTAATCGTTTCCGCGAGGATAACAGCCGGCTTTTGCTCTGTTTGCCGGGCTGCGGCAAAGGCAGCGAGCAGGGAATGCATATCGTGACCATCGGCGCGGATCACATGCCAGCCGAAGGCGGCGAATTTCGGTTCCAACTCGCCGATATCGAGCCGGTCCCTGGTTGCACCCATCGCCTGCAGATGGTTCTGGTCGACGATGGCGATCAAATTGTACAGGCGGCGTGCTCCCGCGAACATGACTGCCTCCCAGACCTGACCTTCATTCAGTTCCCCGTCGCCCAGCAGCACGAAAACACGCGCCTGGATGGCGTCGGCGTTCAAGGCCAGCGCCATGCCGATGCCCTGTGATAAACCCTGGCCCAGCGAGCCGGTATTGGCGTCGAGGCCGGGAAGCTTCGTGCGGTCGGGGTGTCCCTGCAGCCGGCTGCCGATGTTTTTCAGCGTCATGAGCTCCTCGGCGGGGAAATACCCGCGGCGCGCCAGCGCAGCGTAGAGAGCCGGACAAGCGTGGCCTTTGGAGAGGATGAACCGGTCCCGTCCGGACCAGTCCGGCCGCGCGGGTTCAATATTCAGCACGGAGAAATATAAGGCCGCTATGATGTCGGCGGCGGAAAGCGATCCCCCGAAGTGTCCGCGGTTTTCCGGCCCGATCATTTTAACCACGTCCAGCCTGATCTTTGCCGCGGCTCGATTCAGCTCGCTTATTGGGTCTCCACGATCTGTCATCATTCCGTTGTCCTCCGTTCGCCTGGTTGATTCGCTTTTGCCTCGGCATGGGCAATGAATTTTTGGATGATAGTCTCAATATGGCCGCGCATTTCGGCAGCAGCCTTTTCCGCGTCCCTCATTTCCAGGGCATCGGCTATCCGCGTATGATAACTGATTCCATCTTCGAACCCCGTTATCGCCACGACCTCCCGCATGGCATAGTCGAGCAAGTCGTGCAGCATCTTATTCACCTTGATAATCAGCGAGTTGCCGGTAGCCTCGGCAATGCCCAGATGAAACTCGAGGTCGTGCCTGGAGAAGGTGTCGTAGTCCCCCTCGGCCGCCTTCATTTTCCCGATGCAGTCCCGCAAGTTCCTGATCTGGGCGGGCAAAGCCATTTTCGCCGCGAGACGCGCGCTTTCTGTTTCGAGTATGGAGCGGAATTCGAGCACATCGATGATCTCGGTATCCCCGATGGTGAGGAAAGGCAGAAGCATACCCATGAGATGGGTAGCTCCCAGCTCCGTCACATAGGTTCCATCCCCCCGCCTCACATCGAGCACACCCATGCCCGCCAGCCGCTGGATCGCCGGACGTATCGAAACACGGCTGACGCCGAACAGCTGCATCATTTCGTTTTCCGAAGGTATCTTGGAGCCCGGTTTCCAGGCCCGGGAAATAATGTTGGCTTTGACCTGCGCATAGACCTCGTCGCTCAGGTTCCTGCGCGGTATCTTGATGTATATGGGTTGGGGGTTGTCTGGCATCGGCAGCTCCTTTATAAACTCGAATGATTGTGGATCGGTCTGTCTGGAAGGTCACCAGTTCTTGCATTTTGCCTGCAAATCATTATAATAAGTTGTAATACAAATTACAAGTGCCTGACAAAACTGGCAAAACTGTGTGTTGTCAAAACTGTGCTGGACAAACTGCGGTTGCGCAGGCAGTACCGGAGGCACGGGGAGTATCGGAGGAGTTTTTCATGAAGGCGAGTGTGGGCAAAAACCTGGTCAAGCTGTTTTCACTGGAGGGCAAGGTCATCTTGATTACCGGCGCCGCCGGCGGCATTTTCCGGGAAATAGCCAAAGGTCTGGCGGCGATCGGCGGCGAAGTGGCGCTCTGCGATGTGAATGAAGCGGGACTCCAAGATGTGGTGTCGGAAATAACGGCCAGTGGCGGCCTGGCTTACGGGGTGCCGCTCGATTTGCTCAGGAAGGAAAGCATACAGGCTTGCGTCGATACCGTAATCGCCAGATCCGGGCGGATCGATGTGCTGATCAACGGCGCGGGGATCAACCGGCGCGTTCCGTTTATCGACGGTGACGAAGCGACTTATGACCAGATCATGGGCATCAACCTGAAAGGGGTCTACCTGATGAGCCAGATGGCCGCCCGGCACATGATAAGCCAGCAGAGCGGCAGCATCATCAATGTGGCGTCCTATAATTCGGTGATGATGCTGGGCGGCTGCGCCGTTTACGGGGCTTCCAAAAGCGGTGTCGCGGCCCTCACGCGCGCCCAGGCCGTTGAATGGGCGAAATACGGCATACGATCGAATGCGCTGGCTCCCGGTCACATCCGCACGCCGCTGACGGAACCCCTGTGGACCCATCCCACCCGCTCGAAATTTCTGCTGGAGAGGATCGCGATGGCTCGCCCGGGGACGCCGGAAGACCTGCTCGGCATGACCATTCTGCTTGCCTCCGATGCCTCGCGCTATATGACCGGCCAGATGTACCATGTCGACGGAGGCTGCCTGGCCGGCGGACAGCCCTGGGACCTGGACACCGCGGCCAAATAACCGGAAGAGGCGTAAACGATGCGGTTCGGATGTTGCTTAAACATGCTCGCCACCCAGCCGGACGGTATCGGTGCGGAGCATCTCCAGGCTCTCGCCGGGCATGGCTTTGATTATGCG
This sequence comes from Clostridiales bacterium, assembly GCA_003532195.1. GTDB lineage: Bacteria > Bacillota > Clostridia > Saccharofermentanales > UBA5734 > UBA8949. The sequence goes on along the minus strand of DOFA01000081.1, from coordinate 4,184 downwards.
GAGCTTCCCCTGGCGCAAATGATGCAGCTGTCGGATCGGGAATTTCAGTGCTTGGCAGAAAAGGTGGCGCAATCAGGAATCAAGTGCGAGGCATGTAATAATTTTTTCCCCAGAACCATGCGGCTGACCGGTGATGACATTGATATGGCCTTGATCTGTGCCTACACGGAGAAAGCGCTGGCAAGGGCGGCGTCTCTGGGCGCGGAAATCGCTGTTTTCGGCAGCGGGGCGGCGCGCAGCGTGCCCGAGGGTTTTGCCCAGGCGACCGCCTGGCAGCAACTGGTCCAGCTGCTTCGCGCCATGGACCCAATTGCCGCAAAGCATCGGATCACCTTGGTTATCGAACCGCTGCGGACCGAAGAAAGCAATATCATCAATACGTTCCGCGATGGCTGCCGCCTGGCCGGGGAAGCCGGCTGCGCCCAGGTTAAGGTTCTCGTCGACTTCTACCATTTATGCGCGGTCCATGAGCCGGCGGCACATGTGCGCGAATTCGGCCGGGACTATCTCCGGCATGTCCATTTTGCCCAGCCGGGCAGCCGGATTTTCCCGGCCGATGTCTCAGAATCGGAATATGATTATGGCGAATTTGCCGACGCGCTCAGGAGCTTCGGATATGACGGCCGCGTCAGCTGCGAGGCGTTGACGAAAGACTTCGACCGGGCGGCTCCGGTCGCTCTGGCGTTTTTCCGCAAGGTATTTCAGACTCGCTGATACATAGCTGATACGTAATAGAGGGTGAGAGGTAAAGACAGCATGGAGCAAAAGGATGGATTCATTCCGGTAGGTTTTCAATATTATCGAGCGCCAACGCCCCGGGCAGAATGCTGGGAAGCTGATTTGCGAAAAATAAGCCGTGATGGTTTTAACACTGTGAAATACTGGGTGCAGTGGCGATGGAATGTACCGGCCCAGGGCGAATATTTCTTTGCTGACATTGACAGGCTGATGGATCTGGCGCAGGAAAACAAGTTAAAAGTGATTCTGAATGTCATTTTCGATGTCGCGCCAGCCTGGTTTATTCAGGATCACCCGGACTCGCTGATGATAACCAACAATCATGAGGTCATTACGCCAAGGGCGCTCGATTGCCGTCAGATTGGCGGCGCCCCGGGACCTTGTTTCCATCATGGGCAAGCCAGGGCATACAAACGGGAATTTCTGGCCGGGACAGTCAAGAGGTATGCCTCCCATCCCGCTTTATATTGCTGGGACTTATGGAATGAACCGGAATTGACAACCGGAGTGAAGCGACAATTATCCGCAGAAAATCTGGTTTGCTATTGCGACAACTCGAGACATGAATTTATTAAATGGCTGCAGAGCAAGTATATCGATATCGATTGTTTGAACAAAAGCTGGCAACGCAATTATCGCGGTTGGGACCAGATCGAAATCCCGGTCAATCACAGTACATTTAACGATATGATCGACTGGCGGTTATTCTTTATCGATACTGTCACTGAAGAATTGCGGGACAGGGTCCGGACAGCCAGGGAATTTGATCCCAATCACCCGATGATGTGCCATACCGTACCCTTGCCCATCTTTAACAGCATAACCTGTGCTTCTGACGACTGGGCACTGGCAAAAGAATGCGATATGTTCGGCAACAGCATCGGCAGTCATCCGCTGCCGGCCAATATTTTAACCAGCGCCGCCCGGGGCAAGAAGGTCATCAACTCGGAAATCCACGCGGCAGCCGGAAATACAATGACGCCGCATCTGCGCCCAAGCCTGAACGATATGCTCAGACATATCTTTGTCCCTCTGGCAAAAGGGATAGAAGGATTTATCTTCTGGCAGTACAGGCCGGAGATCCTGGGACTGGAAGCGCCGGCCTGGGGATCGGTTGACCGTGAAGGAAAGGATACAGACTGGCATCTTCATTTAAAAATGATCAACAGCTTCCTAAAAAGTGAAGCGGATACCCTTCGGAACAGGAAGAGGAAAACTGCGAAAATTGGCCTGTACCTGGATCCCAAAAATGAAATATTCATCTGGATCGGTAAACGGTCGCTGGACCTGTATCATGCTTCTTTGATCGGCGCTTATCACATTTTTCATGATTTAAATTTCGATGTGGTTTTTATCCGGGAGGAAGACCTGGCCGGCGAATGGATTCAGGGGTTGTCCGTACTCTATATGCCGCCGCAGTTTTATTTCAATGCCAGGAGCGCTCAGGCTTTAAAGGAATGGGTCAGACAAGGCGGCCTTATTATCAGCGAGCCCTTTCTCGGTTCAGTACAGGAAGAGAACGGCTTATACTCTGAGGTTATACCCGGCTATGGCCTGGATGAAGTATTCGGAGTCAGGCAGACGGGGGTCGTATCCGAAGAGATGATGTTAAGTGGCGATCCATGTGAGTCGAAGGGCGAGGCGAGTCATGAGTGCCTTTTGATTCATTGCGGCCCGGCCGCTCAAGATGTCCTGGCCGGCAGTCAGTATCAGGTCAGCCATCAGGTGATTCACAGCGGCGTCGAAGTAGCAGGCACGTTTGCAGATGGCTCTGCCGCTCTGTTTGTAAACCGTTTTGGTCAAGGCCAGGCGATCTTGCTGGGTTCTCTGCTCGGATACAGTTATCATCGGGAGAAGCAGGTTGAGATCACGAATTTTATCAAGAACGCTCTTCGTGAACAGGGGATAACCAACGATCAATGGGATACTGTGCCGATCGGCATCAGGGTCGATACGATTGAGCATGAAAATGAAGGGATAATCATTTTAAACAACACCAGCGATAAAGATCTGTGCGCGGTGATTAAAAATACATTTAGCGAAATTTACCCTGTGTTTGATGATGAATCTGAAATGGAAAAGATTGGCGAAAACTTAAAACTGAATCTCAAGCGGGGAAGGATCGGAATTTTTAAGTACAAATACAACTTTGCCACCCCGCTGGGCGGGTAGGCTTTTCAGGCGCTGCTGTCTGACGTAAGCGCCGAAAAGCCTGTGGAAAAAGTTGTATATAAACAGCTCTGAGAATGAAATAAAGATGCGGAAAACGGATTTTTATTTCATTTTCGATTCTAAAAATGAAATAAACATGATAGGCAAAAATAACCACATTTATAAACAATAGTCACCAGCCGGGCAGCAGTTGCAGGATCCGCCGGAGTGTGCGACACTGGAAGCAGCAACCGCCGGCACGAAAGGGGATCTGCAAATGAAAATCACATTTCTGGGCGCCGCCGAGACGGTCACAGGCTCCTGTTATCTGGTGGAGACCGACCGGACATCCTTCCTGGTCGACTGCGGCCTGTATCAGGGGCAGCCGCAGGAGGACCGGCTGGATCGGGCGTCCTTTCCCGGCGATCTGGACCGGATCGATTTCCTGCTCCTGACCCATGCGCACATTGACCATAGCGGCCGCATCCCCAAGCTTTATAAGGATGGATACCGCAAGCCGGTCTATGCGACCAAGGCGACGGCGGATTTATGCGGCATTATGCTGCCGGATTCCGGCCATATCCAGGAAATGGAGCAAGAATGGAAGAACCGCAAAAACAGCCGGGCCGGGCGGCCGGCACAGGAAGCGCTCTACACGATGCAGGACGCTATTCATAGCTGCCGGCTGTTCCAGGAGGAACACTATGATGTCGAATTCCAGCCGGCGCCGGATGTGCGCGTCCGCATGCGCGACGCCGGGCACATTCTCGGATCGGCGATCCTGGAGATCTGGGTCAGCGAACGCGGCCCGTCCGGCGGGCTGGAGGAGCGCAAAATCGTGTTTTCCGGCGACCTGGGCAACAAGGGGATCCCGATCATGCGGGATCCGACCCTTATTGACGGCGCCGATTACCTGGTTATTGAATCCACCTATGGCGACCGCCTGCACAAGAACAATGACGACAAGGTTGAACGGTTTGTCAAGATCATCAATGAAACAATCGCTCTCGGCGGCAATGTGGTCATCCCTTCCTTTGCCGTCGGCCGGACGCAGGAAATCATCTACGAGCTTAACCGGGAAAAGGGGAAATATGGCGGCCAGCGTTCCCTGTTCATGGAGACGCCGGTTTATGTCGACAGTCCGCTGGCTATTTCCGCGACCCGGATTTTCCGGGATAATGAGGATTGCTACGACGAGGAAGCCCGGCAATACATTCACAATGGGGATAATCCGCTCGATTTCCCCCACCTGTACTTTACGGCTAGCGCCGAAGAATCCAAGCAGCTGAACACCA
>DOFA01000089.1 GCA_003532195.1 Clostridiales bacterium | reverse complement strand
GCAGCACTGACATCGGCCAGCGCACAACCGAACACTTGACCGCCGGCCAGTCCGGCAGGGCGAAGGCAAAGTCTTCGCCGGCCCGGGCCATGGCGAATTCGAAACGTCCGCCCTGATAGTGGTCATGGGTCAGGATCGAACCGCCGACGATCGGCAGATCGGCATTGGAGCCGACAAAGTAATGCGGGAAAAGCGTGATAAATTCCAACAGCCGCTGAAATCCCATCCGGTCAATCTTCATGTCGCGATGGGATTCGGCGAGGACAATGCAGTGCTCGTTATAATAGGAATAGGGTGAATACTGGATATACCAGGGTTCGCCGCCCAAGGCCAAGCGGATCATCCGGTGATTAGCCCGGGCAGGATAACCGGCCCGGCCAGCGTATCCTTCGTTTTCAGCGCAAAGCAGGCAAAGCGGATAGCTGCTGCTGCGCGCGGTTTTGGCTGCGGCAATGTCGCGCGGATTCTTTTCCGGCTTGGACAAGTTGATCGTGATGTCCAGGTCGCCGTAGGTCGACGGCGCCTGATAACAGATATTGCGGGCGATGCTTGCGGTCTGGATGTAGTTGCTGTCGCGGCTCAGCCGGTAAAACCAGTCGGTTGCCTGACGGGGGCCGGTGCGGTAAATCTGCCAAAAACGGCTGTTGATCGAGGACGGCTTATCGAGAAAAATGGTCATCAGGTCCGCAGCCAGGATTTCCTGCAGATCGGAAAGATCGGCGCAGACCCCGCGGCGGACTGCGTCATCAACCAGAGCGTCGATGATTTCCGGGGTGGATGCGGACGCCGGAGCGGTGCCAGTGCCAGTTCTCAGGGATGGACCCAGTTCCGGGCTGACCGTATCGATCTGCAGCCGGGCGATCAGCCGGTTGACCGCAAAAAAGCGGTCGTCGGCAGTGATCAGGTCTTTGGATATGGCGAGCTGCACCAAACTGGCAAGCAGCTGTTCCGTCGTGCTGAGCGGCATGGTCCGTCCCCCTCGCGCAGCAGCGGCCATTCAGTAAAAAGCCGCGGCTGTTATCTCTCCTGCCAACATAGCACATCCGGACCGGCGGTATGGATAGTCCTTTGTGGGATATAACGGTCAGATTGTTGACTCCTGGCGCCGTTAAGAAATTCAGGGTCTGTCCAGCTGAAGCGCATCCAGGATGGTTTGCCAGGCGGCCGCCAGCCGTTCCGAAGTAAAAGCGGCGTTGGCGGAGCTGGTCGATGGCAGCTGAACCGCTTCTTTGCCGATCTGGCCGAGGCAATAACGGTTGTACAGGGCATACGCTTTCGCCCCGTTGCAGAAAATCTGCCTGATCGGCGCCGCGGAAAGGATCCGGTTCAGATCATTGGCAGCTACATCACGGATGCTGGCGTCGCCGCTGCCGGTTATCTTACAGGAGGCGATCACATCCCAGAGCGCGATCCGGTGACGCAGCAGGAATTCCCGTTTGGCGGCCGTGCCGGCTGGCGGCAGCTCGGTCAGCAAGCCGGCAAGGATAATCCAGAAACGGTTTTGCGGGTGGCCGTAATAAAACCCGTTGCCGCGCGACTGGCGCGAAGGCATCGTGCCCAGGATCAGGACCCGGCTGTCCGAATCAAAGACCGGCGCGAAAGGATGAATAATCAGCTCTTCTTGAAGTTTTGCTTTTTCCTGCGACATATACTTCCATTATATCAGGTATCATTACCAACGTGAGCTGCCGGTTACGGCCGGCCGGTTCGCCCGCTGAAATGAGTATGCTTCCTGCGGAATCCGCCATTACCCCTCGCCGGGAATGAAGGTTTCGGTCTCCCACTNNTTTGGGCGGAATGAACGGTTCGATGCCGATCAGCGCCGGCTGTCCGTTTTCAATGCGCTGCACCAGCTGGTTGGCGGATTCTTCCACCGCGAACTGATGATAGCGGAAATCCTGGTTGTCCGGATCGAGAATCGCCAGGACCTGGTGCGTGATCGCCCGATGGTCGATGCTCATGAAAATATACGGCGGTACGATATCGTCGGTCAGAGTGGACAGCCAGTAGACGGTCAGCCCGTCGCAAGATACCTGTCCGCCGTAAGCCCCGAATTCGCCATTTAAAAACCTTTTCCCGAGGATGTTGCCGTCAGCATCGAGCCGGACCAGGGCTGCCGGGTTCCAGGCATAACAGCGATACCGATCACGAAAGGCCGCCGGCTCGGCCGGTATCGTCGGCGTCGGTTCGGCGCCGACATACCGGGCGGCACAGGACAGGTACAGGCTGCCCTCGCTGTCGCAGGCCATGCTTCTGACCTCATACTGGTAAGTCGCGTCCTGCAGCGGCCGGCGCCAGAGTTCCCGGCCGTCAGGGCTGATCCGCAGCAGCCAGTTGTATTCTGCCGACAGCTCGCTGTCGGTGCGCGCATAACCATAGAGCGCAAGATACAGGCCGCCGTCGTCATCCAGAACCGCGTACTGGTTGTAGGTCATGCCGGAAAAATCCAGTTCGCACCGCCAGAGCTGCCCGCCGGCAGAATCCAGGCAGACAACGATGCTGGGCTGGGAGCCGTCCGATACATTGTAAAGCGATGAATTCATCACCGCAACGATCCGGTCATCCGCCGCGATCAGGCATTGGACAACCGAAAGGCCCAGGTTTTCCTGATCTGACGATTCCAGTTCGGTTTTCCAGAGAAATTCACCGGCGGTACTGAATGCGCTCACTGTGCCGACTTCCGGATTGGTGCCGTCCGAATGCCGGCCGCCTGCAATCAAAGTGCCATCAGGAAGCAGCGCCGCACACAGGTAGCAGTCGCTGCTGCTGGCGCTGCCCGCACCCTGATAGGACCATTTGAGCCGGCCGTCCTGGCCGTAGTAATCCAGCCGGGGAGCCATGCCTTCGCTGCCCAGATAATACTGGCCGGCGCCGACCCAGCCGTCGCTGACCACGCCGGTCCACCAATACGCCGATGCGGTATCCTGCGGCAGCCAGACGACCTGGGGCTTGATGGATTGATCCTGCCGGCTTGCCGGCAGCGGATCGACCACCCGGGCTGGCGGATTGCCGGTCTCTTCAGAGGTGGCTACCGGCATCCCGACGCAGCCGGTCAGGCAGACAGACAGAAAGACCGATAAGCCGACAAACAAACCAACACACCTGATGCTATATCTATTTTTTAGATACATAACTCTTCCCCCTCCGGCGCGGGATTGCCTGATCCCGCTTTCCTTATCAGTCAATCTCATTATAGGCGGGGAATGTTTCGGGAATATTTCATTAATCCCGCGGCAGCTGAACCGTGATAACTGTACCGTCGGCAGCGTTTGAAACCAGGCTGATCTCGCCCTGGTGCAGCTCGGCAATCCGGCGGCAAAGGTACAAGCCCAAGCCCGATCCGCTGCTTTGCGGACTTTTAACCAGGGGCTCGAAGATATGCGGCAATAAATTTTCGGGGATGGGGGGGCCGCTGTTTTGCACGGTCAGCAGCCAGCTGTCTTCCTGTGCGGTCAGCCGGATATTGATCATGCCGGCCGGCGGGCTAAAACGGATCGCATTGTCGATCAGATTGAACAGCAGCTGGCGGATCTGCTGCTGATCCAGAGCCGCCGGAGCCGACTCAGGCAGATCCGCCCGGACCGACAATCCGGCTTGACCGGTCCGGACCTGCATCTGGCGCAGGATCAGCCGGACCAGTTGGGCCAGATCGGCCGGCTGCTTGCGGATCGGCCAGACGTCAGACGGATCGGCAGCCAGCAAGAGATTGTCGACCAGACCGCGCAGACGGTCGATCTCCGACAGGGTGTCCGCCAGATACTCCGGTTGTTCCTCGATCGTAAGAATGCCATCCTGTAAAGCCTGGGTATTAGCTTTGATGGTGGTCAACGGGGTGCGCAGCTCATGGGACAGTCCCGACAAAAGCAGTTTCCGGGCTTGCTCCGCTGCAGCCAGACGGTCAGCCATCTGGTTGATCGCCTGGCTGAGTATACCGATTTCGTCCGATTGGCGATAGGCGCTTTTCTGCCGGTAATCGCCCTGGGCGACCGCGTCGGCCGTTTGCACCATCTGCGAGACCGGGCGGGTAATCCGCCGGAGCACCAGATAAGCCAGACCCAGGGTTGGCAGGCTGACAGCCAGTAAAGTCAGCAGCGCCGGCCAGCCATATGTCGGGAACAGGGCGGCCGGATTGCTCCGCGGCAGGCTGATCAGCAGGATGGCGATTTGTCCGGCCTGAAGCCTGACCGGGACAGCCAGGCAGGCCAGGTCCTCAGTCTGCCAGAAGACGCGCTGCCCGGCCAGCACCTGGTAGGCGCGGCTGCCGATCAGGTCGGCTGCTTCCTGGTCGGACCAGCCAGCCTCGGCATTGTAAGCTGATACGCTGCTCGAGGGTTGGTAGGCAGCGACGCGAATGCCGGACCAGCTGCTGTCAGTGCTGGTGTTGCTGGTGTTCGTCCATTGGGCGTTGCTCAAGTTAGTAAGCTGCCGTTCCTGATAATCGGTAATGATCCGTTCCGAAGCGATGTTCAGGCGGTAGCGCAGTTCAGCCGTTACCGCCGCCCTGGTCTGGCTGAAAGTCAGGAAGCTGGCCAAGAATAAGTTGACCAGCAGGATTAAGCCAAACCCCAACAGGAAACGGCTGAACAGCGTTCTGCAGCCGGTAGGTTTCATGGCTGCTTCTCCTGCAGGCAGATCAAGCGGTATCCGGAGCCGCGGACAGTATCGATGCGAACACCGCGGCAGCCGGCTGCCCGCAGGCGGTTGCGCAAACGTAAAACACAAAGGTCGACCGCCCGGTCGCCACCATCATAATCCTCGCCCCAGACGTCGTCCAGAAGCTGGCCGCGGCTGAAAACACAGCCGGGATGGCCAACTAGCCAGGCCAGCAAGTCAAATTCGCGGCGGGTCAATTCCAGCGGCTGGTTTTGGCAAACCGCCAAGCGTGCCGGCCGATCAAGCCCAAGGTCACCGATTATGGCCTGCGGCGGCGGTCCGGCCGGCCGGCGGCGCAGCAGCGCCCGGATCCGTTCCACCAGCTCACGCGGCTCAAAAGGCTTGACCATGTAATCATCAGCGCCGCTGCGCAGGCCGTCAACGACATCATCGGTCAACCCCAGCGCCGAAAGCATCAAAACCGGTATGTCCGGCCGGGTTGCCCAGGAGCCCGCGGACGCATCCCGGCGCAGGGCCCGGCAGACCGCCAGACCGGTAGTGTCCGGCAGCAGCACATCCAAAACCAGCAAGTCATTTTCGGTGGTCTGCATGATTCTCACAGCCTCGGCTCCGTTCAGCGCCAGGCGGACAGCATAGCCGGCCTGTTCCAGATAGCGGGCGACAATGCGGGCAATCTTGGCGTCATCGTCGACAATCAGGATATCGGGCATTTGGACGCCCCCCTTTCCGGTCAGCGCCGGCGGATCCGGCGGATTTGCGCCGTTAGGCGGCGTTCCCGGCGGATCTTCCCGACGTAAGCGCCGAAGATCAGGCTGACGGTCAGCAGCGCCGCCGACATAACCAGGAACGCGGCGAGCCAGGGATTGAGCGTGAAAAGCCAGATTCCGCTTCCCCCGCCAGGCCCGCCGCTGCCTTCAGTCACGGTTGCTGTGGATTCCGCTGTCTCTGTTCCCGGTCCGCTGGATTCTGTTGCGGTCGGGCTGGGTAATGCTGTTGTTTCGGCTGTGGTTGCGGTTATGCTTGTGGTCGCGGTCGTTTCTGCCGGCGGCGTAGTGGACGGCTCAACCCGGGCGGCTGCTGCCTCCAGCAAAGTCCGGGTGTAGATGAAGGGATTACCGATTTTGCTTTTCAGCGGCACCCCGCATAAAACAGAAATCAATTCCCGCCCGGACCGGGTCACGGCTGCAGCCACCAGATTGTTCCCTGCCGCGTCGGTGCTGCCTGTTTTAATGCCCTCATAATGGTCAAGGCGAGCGGTTGAAAACAGAGTCGGCCCAAATTGCAGGAAACGGTTGGTATTGTTCAGCAAAGACCAGCCGGGATAGGGATGCATGTTGGTGGCCGGCAAAGCGTAGGTCAGGGTTGAAACCAAATCGCGGAATTGCTGGTTTTTCATGGCGTAGGCGGCCAGAATGGCCATATCCCGGGCAGTGACGACATGCTCTGGATCGTGCAGGCCGCTCGGATTGCAAAAATGGCTGCCGGTCATGCCCAACTCAGCCCCCTTGGCATTCATCAGCTTGGCGAATGCCTCAACACTGCCTGCCAAGGCTTCTGCCAGAACATTGGCGGCATCATTGCCGGATCCGAGCATCAAGCCGGCTAAAAGGTCGCGAATCCTCATCTCCTCGCCGGCTATCAGGCCGATCTTCGAAGAGCCATACGGCAAGTCGACGGCGGTCGGCGAAGCGGCGACGATCTGATCCAGGCGGTCGGCTTCCAGAACCAGGACCGCGGTCATGATCTTGGTTGTGCTGGCCGGAAAAACAGCCTGATCGGCGTTGGCGGCGATCAGAACCTCGCCGGTCTGGCTATCAATGACGATCCAGGCTTTTCCTTCGACTTCGTTAAGATCCGGCCAGCGGCCGGTGGCCGCAGCCCCGTTGTTCCCCTCGCTCCAGATTCCTTCTGCAGCCGCCGGTGAAACAGCTGCCAGAGGCAGAATAATCAAGGACAACAGGAACAGCAGCAAAATCATACCGGTGCGCGGTTTTGACATGACTGACCTCCCGGGCGCGGCAATTCGGCTCTGCCGCTGCATCTATTATGACATAAAGGCTGCACGGCAAAAAGCGGAATTTTCCGCTTCTGCCTGCCGCGGCTGTCCTGAATCCCGCGGCGACCGGGCAATCCGGTCAGGTCAGCCTTGAATCAGATGATGCTCGGATATTGAGACTGGTCCTTGATAAAGGTACCGTTCTTGTACTCCTGGAAAGCCAGGTCGAGCTCTTCGCGGGTATTCATGACAATCGGCCCGCCCCAGGCGACCGGTTCGCCGATGGGCTGGCCGGATACAAGCAGGAAGCGGGCGCCGTCCGTTCCGGAATATATCCGGATTTGGCCGCCAGCTTCCGGTCCGTGTTCATAGAGGATCACACTGCCGGGCTGGTCAGCGGCGGGAGATTGCCCGTCAAACTCAGCCTGGCCGCCGGCCAGCAAGGCAAAAACCTGCTGGCGGGGGTCTTTTTCAATCCGGAATTCCTTGTCCGGCGGCATCGCGACATCCAGCAGGCAGGCGTCGATGTCCGGACGCTTAGCCGCACCGCTGACGCCCGCAAAACTGCCGCCGATGATCCGAACCTTGCAGCCGTAGCGCTCGACCTGAGGAATTTTTGCCGCGGTTATCTCCAGATAACGGGGGAGGGTCATCTTGCCGGCAGCCTTCAGGTTGGCCCAGAGCTGGATCCCCCAGAGGTGCGGGCTGGGCTTAGGCAGCTCCTGGTGGATGATGCCGCTGCCGGCAGTCATCCATTGGCAGTCGCCATCGCCGATGATACCATTGTTTCCCAGGCTGTCGTCATGCTCAATCTGTCCGGAAAACAGAAAGGTGATCGTCTCAATGCCGCGATGCGGATGCCAGGGAAATCCCAGGATATAATCTTCGGGATGGCGCGAATCAAAATAATCCAGCATCAGGTAGGGGTCGAACCGGGGAACATCATGATAGCCAAAGACCCGGCGCAGCTTGACTCCGGCGCCGTCGCTGGTCATGACACCCTGTTGGACAGCTTGAATCCTGCGATACATAGACAATGCCTCCAGTCCTGGATGGCAGGCCGTGATGTACCCGGCTAGCAGCTTGTTTATTTATGCTCGATGGTGCCGGCGTCGGGTTTGCCTGTTCCGGCAATTGAATTTCTCATTTGGGTGTCGGAAATGACATTCTGCATGTTGTAATAATCCATCACACCCAGCTTGCCGTCGCGTAGCGCCTTAGCCATCGCTTTCGGCACTTCGGCTTCGGCTTCGACCACTTTGGCGCGCATGTCGACCACGGTCGCTTTCATTTCCTGTTCGCGGGCCACAGCCATGGCCCGGCGCTCTTCGGCTTTGGCCTGGGCGATCCTTTTGTCGGCTTCGGCCTGGTCGGTCTGCAGCTGGGCTCCGATATTGCGGCCGACATCGACGTCGGCGATATCGATGGAAAGAATCTCAAAAGCCGTGCCGGCGTCGAGACCCTTCCCCAATACGGTCTCAGAGATGCGGTTCGGGTTTTCCAGAATGTCCTTGTGGGTGATGGCCGAACCGATTGTCGTGACGATGCCTTCGCCGACGCGGGCAATGATGGTTTGCTCGCCGGCGCCGCCGACCAGGCGGTCGATGTTGGCGCGGACCGTCACCCGGGCTTTGGCTTTCAGCTCGATACCGTCCTTGGCGATGGCAGCGACCAGGGGCGTCTCGATAACTTTAGGATTGACGCTCATCTGGACAGCTTCCAGAACATCGCGCCCGGCCAGGTCGATGGCCGCCGCCCGCTCGAAGACCAGGGGTATTTCCGCGCGCTGGGCGGCGATCAGGGCATTGACGACTTTATCGACATTGCCGCCGGCCAGGAAATGCGCCTCCAGCTGGTTGATATTGACCTGCAGGCCGGCCTTGGTGGCCTTGATCAGCGGATTGACCACCCGGGCCGGGATAACCCGGCGCAAGCGCATGCCGATCAGGTTGAAGATCCCTACTTTGACGCCGGCAGCCCCGGCGGAAATCCACAAACCGACCGGCACGAAGCTGAAAAACAAAGATATGACGAAAATTATTGCCGCAATCAGCAAACCATACAGAATGACCTCTCCACCGCCCATTTTTATGACTCCTTTCCTGCCTGAACTTCAGGCAGATCCTCCGGTTTAACCGGCGCAACCACGATTCGCCGTCCTTCGGTTCTGATGATGATGATTGGTGTTCCGCTTGCCAGATAACCGCCGTCGGTGACCACATCCAGTCGATGGCCGCCGAAATCGCCGATGCCGGACGGACGGAGGACCGTCACAGCCGTGCCCGTTTTTCCGACCAGATCAGATGTGTCGGCCGTCGAGCTATATCCGTTTTCATGCCGGGCCGCCGCCCCCAAAACCAGTATTCTGGATAATCTCCCTTTTTTGGCGGAACGCAGGACTACCCAGAGGACCAGCGCTGCCAGCGCCAGGAGGATCAGAATCATGATCAGGGCGGCCGCCGTTGTTTTGGCGGTCATGATGATGGCGATGATCAGCAGAACCAGTCCGGCTCCGCCGGCAATGCCGAATCCGGGCACAAAAATCTCAACGGCCATGAGCAGCAGGCCGACGACAAACAAAATGATCTGCATAGTGCCCAGGTCACTGAAAAAGCTGAACAGATCCAGATACAACGGGCCAACATTCATCAGAATCCCTCCTGTCCGATTGGCGCCCTAACGACGGGAATCCTGTTTCCAGTATAATCCTTTCCTGGAAACGGCACAACGGCTAGTCCTTGATTCGGAAATGCACCTTGTAGGCATCCAGGCATTTGCGGATAACCTGCTGCGCCACAGAAGCATCTTCAACTTCCTGCAAGCTGGTTGAGGCGTGTTCCAGGGATTTATAGACCGAGAAAAAGTGCTGGATCTCGGAGAAGATGTGCGGCGGCAGGTCGGACATGCTCTTCCAGCTGTTCATCTGTGGATCTTCCAGAGGTATGGCGATGATTTTCTCATCCAGTTCCTCACCGTCGGTCATGGAAAAGACGCCGATCGGGTAGCACTCGACCAGGCACATCGGCTGAAGCTGTTCGGTGCAAAGAACCAGAACATCCAGGGGGTCGCCGTCTTCCGCCAGGGTGCGGGGAATGAAACCATAATTGGCCGGGTAGTGGGTCGAGGTGTAGAGAATACGATCCAGGCGCAGCATGCCGGTAGCTTTATCCATTTCGTATTTTTGTTTGCCACCTTTGGGGATCTCGATGACGGCGATAAATTTGTCAGTCCTGATGCGTGAGTCTGAAATGTCATGCCAGATGTTCATGTGTACGGTTCCCTCCTGTTGTCTGCGTCTGATGAGCGTCTTCGAAACAAAATATTACGGCCAAAGCGTCTGCCTGGCCTTGCACATCCGCTCGACCAGTTCCGCCAGGGTTGCAGATCGCCCGGCGGCCAGCTGACGGCTGCCGGCAAGCGCGGCCAGGCTGGACGCACAAACCAAAATCTCGCAGCCCCGGGCTTCGAGCTGGCGCATCGCGTCCTGGACCGGCGAATCCTCCAGGGCCAGCAGGACCGCCGAATGGTAGCAAAGCAGGGCTTGCGGCGGTTCCGGGCAGGCCAGCAGGGCTTGCAGAAATTCCTTCATAAGGCGGCTGCCCAGTTCCAGATCGCCTTCGCCCAGGCGCTCCGAACGTAGAATGACAGTCGGGTCCGGCCTGCCGCCCGGGGTGATTTCCAGCATCGGTTCCGGCAGCAGGACTCCGAGTGTCTGGCTGCCCCGCACTGTAGCGGCGGACAGCTTTCCGTTCAGCTGTTTGTTATTGTTCTCTGCCAATTCACTCACATCCTCAAGATCCGCCGGCCGGCGACGTCATTTCAGGCCACAGTCGCCGCGGATTTTATTGATGGCGCGCGGCAGGGCGTCCCGGCTGTTTTTCCAGTCCTTGTTCTGGTTCCGGTAGTCAAATTTCTGGGTAAACCACTCGATATCGTCGCACAGGGCCTGCAGACTGCGGTTCTGGATCAGCGCCAGCTGGCTGACGAACTCCGCCGCCTGGTTCTGATTGAGGTATTTGGCGGCGCCGCGCAGCAAAAGCGCCAGATGGGGCAGGCAATAGCCCTGGCATTCGTCAAATTGTTTCTTAAAGGACGGCTCGGTAAAATACTGAAAAAAAATAACGTCAAGGTAGCGGTCCATCGTATAGTCCAGGCGTTCGCAGATGACGCAGCTGCGGGCCCGCTCTTCAATCTTGTCCGCGGCCGCCAGCAAAGACTGCCGGAAATCCTTTTTCCGGCCGGAAAACAGGCGGGCGCCGCCAGCCGGCGCGCTCCGGCTCAAAGCCGGATTGAGGTCCGAGACCAGGTCGCTGGTATGGGTGTGCAGCAACAGCCCCAGCCCGAGCCGGTTTTCTTCACGATTGTACAAGGCGGCCAGGTGCTCGCGGCAAAAGCCTTTTTCATTAGTGGTCTTGCGGACATCCGGTTCCATCAGGGCCGGGCCGAGATAATACTGCAGCAGGTTTTCCGTCATCGTCGCGGCCAGCGTGCACAGCGGGCATGCACCCGTTGCGGCAAAGGCATCGTTGACGGGTATGGTGTAGATTTTTTCCTTCATCGGTTACCTGCTTTCCTTGTTCTGGACGGACCGGGCGGCCGGGAGATGCACGATCCGCCTGGCTTTGACA